>RXKA01000072.1 GCA_003962985.1 Pseudomonadota bacterium
GGCTTGAATACTGTTTTGATTAAGCTTACAAAAGCAGGCGATTTATGAGCAATAAATGCAACTAAAATACCAGCAAGAGCCAAATAAACTGGTAAACCAGTTAAAGAATGTTTCATCATCGCAACAGGATTAGTCGGATCTTCTTCTAATGCTTTAGCATAGAAATCAGCATTAAAAATCACATTATGGAAGAACTCACCAGGTACAAAACGGTCAAATGCTAACCAACCAATAATTGCAGATGGAATAGCTAATAGAATCAATGGCAATGTAATTACCAATGGTGATTCTTTAGGTTCAACAGGACCGTGATGGTCATCGTGACCATGTGAATCAGCGTGGTGATCATCATGCGCATGACGGAAACGCTCTTCACCGTGGAAGGTCATGAATAATTGACGGAAACTATAACAAGCTGTTACAAATACCGCTGCATAAACACAGAACATTACAAATGAACTACCGAATATACCATGCTCATGAGCATTAGTAGCAGCTTCCAAAATCATATCTTTGGAGAAGAATCCTGCAAATGGAGGAATCCCTGCAAGAGCCAAGTTACCAATAATAGTTACCACGTAAGTAATTGGCATATATTTCCATAAGCCACCCATTTTACGCATATCTTGTTCATGGTGCATAGCCACGATTACCGAACCAGCTGCCAAGAATAATAAGGCTTTGAAAAATGCATGCGTCATCAAATGGAATACACCAACTGTGTATGCACCACAACCAAGTGCTACAACCATGTAACCTAGTTGTGACAATGTCGAATATGCAACCACACGTTTAATATCATTTTGAATCAAACCTAATAAGCCTAGGAATAATGCATTTATCGCACCAATTATCATAATTACAGATAATGCAGTTGGTGATAAATTATACATTGGAGACAAGCGAGCAACCATAAAGATACCAGCAGTCACCATTGTTGCAGCATGAATCAATGCTGAAATAGGTGTTGGACCTTCCATAGAATCAGGAAGCCATACGTGTAATGGGAATTGTGCTGATTTACCCATTGCACCAACAAATAATAATAAACAAATTACAGTAATCGCGCTCCATCCTGTATTTAGGAATGTAACACCACTAATGCTTTCTAAACGAGCAAACACTTCAGCATAATTTAATGTACCAAAATAGTATAATACTAAACCAATACCTAATAAAAAGCCAAAATCACCAATACGATTGATTAAGAATGCTTTTAAATTAGCAAAAGTTGCTGATTCACGTTTAAAGTAAAAACCAATTAATAGGTAAGATACTAGACCAACACCTTCCCAACCAAAGAATAATTGGATGAAGTTGTTTGACATTACCAACATGATCATCATGAAAGTAAATAGTGAAATGTAACTAAAGAAACGACTATAGCCTTCTTCATGCTCCATATAACCGATAGTGTACACATGTACCATTAATGATACTGATGTAACTACAGTTAGCATCGTTGCGGTTAAGCTATCGACCAAAATACCAACTGAGTATGCTTGGTTTCCAACTGTTAACCAAGTGTACAATGGACCATCATAAGTTAGTCCACTATTCATAACTTGGTTTAATAAAACATATGAAGCGATAGTTGAGATTAACACGCCAAGGATGGTCAGACTGTGGCTAATTTTTTTGCCTAATGCAAAACCAAATAGACCCACTATTGCTGAAGCAACCAGAGGCGATAGGATAATCGTTAAATATAAAGGTATACCTGCCATATTGCTAATCCCAAAAAATTAACCCTTAAGTTTATTCATATCTTGAACGTTAATTGAACGTAAATTACGGAACAAGATAATTAATATTGCCAAACCAATTGCAGATTCTGCTGCCGCTACCGTTAAAGTAAAGAAAACAAAAATTTGTCCTGCAATATTATGCAAAAAGGTTGAAAACGTTACAAAATTAAAATTAACTGCTAATAGCATTAACTCAATTGACATTAATACCACAATAATATTCTTGCGATTCAGGAAAATCCCCATAACCGACAACGTGAATAATATCGCAGACAACACCAAATAATGTGTCATACCTATCATTGTTGCTCTCCTTTGTGCTCTTCTTCAACTTCTGCATCCATTTTTACCATTTTAAATCTAGTGCGGCTATCTACTGCAACTTGTTTGCTAATATTTTGGTATTTCGCAGCTTTATCTGATTTGCGCAGTGTCAGTGCAACCGCAACTACCAAACCTAATAATAAAACCATAGATGCTAATTCCACTACGTATGAATATTGTGTATACAAAATCCAACCTAAGATATTTGAATTACTTAGTGTAGTAACAGGTTCTGCATTAACTACCACATCTGTCAATGGATGTTTAAGGATTACTAACAGCATTTCTACTGCCACAACCACACCTAAGACCAATGCCAAAGGTAAATTTTTCCAGAAACCACGACGTAATGTTTCAAGATCAACATCAAGCATCATGACAACGAACAAAAACAACACCATTACAGCGCCGACATATACCAAAATCAAGGTTAATGATAAAAACTCAGCACCTAACATCATCCATAAGCAACTTGCAGTTATAAACGCAAGCACTAAATACAATGCTGAATGAACTGGGTTTTTAGCTGAGATAACTTTTAATCCACTGAATAATAGTATCGCAGAAAAAACATAAAATAATATACTGTTTATATCCATAATTTCACCTCTATCTTAGCGATACTTATGATCTGCTTCTTTTGCTTTGGCTATAATACCTTCGTATTTATCACCAATCGCTAAAAGCATCTCTTTAGTATAGAATAAATCACCGCGTTTTTCACCGTGGTATTCATGAATTGGAGTTTCAACAATAGCGTCCACAGGACAAGCTTCTTCACAGAAACCACAAAAAATACACTTGGTCAGATCAATATCGTAACGAGTAGTTCTACGCGTTCCATCGTCACGCTCGTGAATATCTATCGTAATTGCCACAGCAGGACAGATAGCCTCACATAATTTACAACCAATACAACGTTCTTCTCCATTTGGATAACGACGTAATGCATGCAATGCCCTAAATCTTGGCGAAATAGGGGTTTTTTCTTCCGGATAAAAAATTGTTGGTTTAGGTCGTAACATCACCTTCCAAGTCAATGCCAAACCTTTTAACAATTCGGTCAGAAAAAATGTTTTTATAAATTTTTTAAAACTAATCATTCCATAAGGATCCTATAAAACATCACTTATCCAAAACACTCCACCTGTTAGCTTATCAGCAGCCTGTCACTATGCCAAATAGCCATTAAAACTAATTAGATGCTTATTAATTAATACCTAAAATCGACACAAAGATATCATCAGATGTTTGCTTATCAATTTGGTATCTAAATCTACCATCATCAGGATAGACATCAATTAAATTAGTTAGACTAGAATCTGCATTTGATACAGTAAATCTAGCATAACGTCCACCAGCATCATAAAAAGAAATACCAAATTCAGACCATAAGCCACAGATAAAAACACTTTGGCTAGTTGTTAGATATTTCTTAAAACCAGGGACTTCCTTACCATCAATTATAACTATTTGATCATCCCAATCTGGATCACTAGTTACAATTAGTCCACCATTATTGGCATTTGTAATTCTTGCACAAGGATAATTAGCTGCCAAGGAAGTACTCAAACTACCACATAAAATCACCGTCAACAACAAATTTTTCATAACATTCTCCTAAAAGATGGTACTTAAATTTTACTATTAACTACATAGTGACAAGAGCCTTTTGTTAACTACAACCATACTACACGGTGTAATAAAACACATCCCTTAACAGCATAACAAATTTTACATCAACCAATTATAATATTTATTTTAATAATTCCAAATACTTAGTGGTGAAACCATCCACGCACCAAGCACAAAAATCCATACTAAAGTAATCGGTAAGAACACTTTCCAACCCAAGCGCATAATTTGATCATAACGATAACGAGGGAAAGAAGCGCGATACCAGATAAAGCCAAATAATAATATCAAGACTTTAACTACCAACCATGCCATTGAAGCAGTACCAAGTACACCCCAAGTTGTTGGGAATGGTGATAACCAACCACCCAAGAACATAATGGTGGTTAATGTTGAAACTAAAATCATACTCGCATATTCAGCCAACATAAATAATGCAAATGGCGTACCTGAATATTCAACATGGAAACCAGCAACAATTTCTGATTCACCTTCGCAGACATCAAATGGTGCACGATTAGTCTCGGCAACACCAGAAATCAGGTAAATTAAGAATAATGGGAACATCGGCAACCAGTTCCATGATAACAATGAACCATGCATTTTACCAATTGCTTGATCATTTACAATATCAATGAAACTTAAACTACCACTCACCATTAACACACCAACGATTCCAAAACCCATTGCTAGTTCATAAGAAATCATTTGTGCAGTAGCACGAATACCACCAAGGAATGAGTATTTAGAATTACCCGCCCAACCAGCTAAAATAATTCCATAAATACCTAATGAGCTAATCGCCGTTACATACAAAATACCTGCATTAACATTAGTAAAATACAAGTCAGGTGCAAATGGTACCACTGCCCACGTAGCTAAAGCACAAATCAAAATTACTGCAGGAGCAAGATAAAATACTCCGCTAGATGCTTTTGTTGGCGTAATAATTTCTTTGAAGACAAATTTTAGCAAATCGGCAAAAGGTTGGAACAAACCAAATGGTCCAACACGATTCGCACCAATACGTGCATGCATGAAACCAAGAATACGACGCTCAGCTAAAGTTACATACGCAACTACCAATGTCAATGGAATTATTACAACTAATGCCTTGATGACATAACCAATGACATAACCTAAATCATGTCCTAATAAGTTTTGAAAAAATTCAACCATAATTATGCCCCTGCTACAGTGTTAATTTCGATAGCATCAAAATTACCTGCAAACCCAACTGTTGAACTATTACGTGCCAACAACACTACTTCATCAGCAATATCATCGCAAATAGCAATATTAAATCGCTTCTGGCAATGAGTTTGTTTTACTGATACTTCAGCACCATCAGCAACACCCAAATTAGCTGCAGTTTTTGCATTAACTGCCAAAGTAGGCAAGTTAGCTAATACCGTTTGTTGTAATGAATCAGCACGACGTACAATGCTATCCGTTTGATAAATTGGACAAATACCAAAACGAACCAAACCTTTTGCTGGTGCTGTTTCAAGAACCAATTTATTATGTTTTATAGCATTATTTAAGTAAGCACTATTGTCAACTAAGTTGCTTAATTCAGCACGTACATCTTCGATGTTTTCATAGTTAAAACCATCTAGTGCCAAACGATTAGCCAATACACGAAGTACTTTCCATGCTGGTTTTGCATCACCCAATGGACGTGTAACGCCATTAAATTTCTGCCATACACCTTCAAGGTTCACATAAGAACCAGCGGTTTCTGTAAATGGCGTAACTGGTAAAATTACATCAGCATACTGTAGCATGTCTTCATTGACAAATGCACTCATCACAACAACTGTCTCAGCTTTATTCAAGCTAGCCAAGGCTTGTTGTGAACTATAACTATCACGTTCCAATTCAGTATTTAATAATACATAACATTTACGCGATTCTTGTAGCATTTGACGAGCATTTAAACCTTTGGTATTATAACCATTGAATGCTGATTTATATGGAAGAAAGCCAACTAACTGTGCTCCAACTTCATTAGCTAATGCAGGTAATATCCCTGATTTACCATTACAAAGACGAGCAATTTCATTCGCTAGTACACGTAAATTAGCAAAATCAGCTAAACCAGTTGCAACACGACCAAATACAATGTGTCCATTATTCTCAACTAAAGATTTGGCAATTTTAAGAGCTACATCATCGGCTTTAATATTAGACAAATCAACATCCGTAGTTGCGGCTGTTGTTTCAACTACCGCTTTCAAAATTTGTGCTAATTTAGTAGCAAATTGACGAGGATCAATAATTTGTTGACCAACCACAGGCGTAAATAAGCCATCCTTAACTACATTAATTAAATTTAGTTGTAAGCCATTTTTTAATACCGCCTGACGCAATCTACTAGCTAGTAGTGGCTGCTCTTCACGCAATACACTACCAATAACCAAAATCGCTTTATTCGCCACAAATTCATTGATGCTAGAACCTAAGTAACTTACACCTTCTTGTTTGCCATCAGCGCTAAAATCTTGTTGATCAAAACGATAATCCAGATTATTTACACCTACTGCACGCATTAATTTTTGGAATAAATGCAATTCTTCCGTAGTTGAATTTGCTGATGCTAGTGCACCAATCGCATCACTACCATGATCAATTTTCACACCATTAATTGATTTAGCTGCATATTCAATTGCTGTTTCCCAATCAACTTTGTTCCATTTACCATCTTGTTTAATCATTGGATCAGTAATACGATCTGAATGATACAAGCCTTCATATGAGAAACGATCGCGATCTGAGAGCCAACATTCATTAATATTTTCATTTTCCAATGGTAATACACGTACTACCTTATGGTATTTGTCAACATGAACTTGAATATTACTACCCAATGAATCATGTGCCGCAATTGATTTACGACGTGATAATTCCCACGACCTAGCAGAGTCTCTAAATGGTTTTGATGTTAATGCACCAACTGGGCATACATCAATAATATTACCCGATAATTCACTAGTTATCGTTTTACCAATAAATGGCATAACTTCAACGTGATTATTACGGTAATTCATACCCAATTCTTGGTAACCTGCGATTTCACTGGTAAAACGCACACAACGTGAGCAATGAATACAACGCGTCATCACTGTACGCACCAATGGACCCAAATCTTTATCGCTTACTGCACGCTTTTCTTCTTCAAAACGTGAGCTTGAACGACCATAGCCAACCGCTAAATCTTGTAATTGACATTCACCACCTTGATCACAAATAGGACAATCTAATGGATGATTAATCAATAAAAACTCCATTACACCTTTTTGTGCTTCAACCGCCAATTTAGAACAGGTATTTACTTTCATACCTTCAGTGATAGGTGTTGCACACGCAGGAACTGGTCCACGCGCTTTTTCAACTTCAACTAAACACATACGGCAGTTTGCCGCAATTGATAATTTCTTATGGTAACAGAAATGGGGAATATATTTATCTTCCTGTAACGCCACCTCTAGTATCGTTGAACCAGGCTTACCCTTGACTGCTTTACCATCTAATTCAAATTCAATCATTGTTTTTTCCTAATACAATTAACACCAGCGATGATCTACCATACATTTACCATGTTCGATATGATATTCAAACTCATGGCGGAAATGTTTAGTAAAACTACGCACAGGGAATACTGCTGCATCAGCCAAAGCACAAATTGTGCGTCCAGCCATTTGATTACCAATGCTATCCAATAACTCCAAATCGCCAGGACGTCCACGTCCAGTTTCAATACGATGGATAATTTGGTATAACCAACCAGTACCCTCGCGACACGGTGTACATTGACCACAGCTCTCTTCATGATAAAAGTACGCTAAACGCTCTAGTGCTTTCACCATACATACGTCTTCATCCATCACGATTACCGCACCAGAACCAAGCATTGAACCTGCTTTAGCAATTGAATCATAATCCATAGTACATTGCATCATAATTTCAGCAGGCAATACAGGAGCAGATGAACCACCAGGGATAACTGCTTTCATTTTTTTGCCACCACGCATTCCGCCAGCCATTTCAAGCAATTTACTAAATGGTGTACCTAACGGAATTTCGTAATTACCAGGACGTTCTACATGACCAGAAATTGAGAATAATTTGGTACCACCATTATTAGGAATACCTTGATCCATAAACTCTTGACCACCATCGCGTAAGATGAATGGCACTGATGCTAACGACTCAGTATTATTAATTGTTGTTGGACGACCATACAAACCATATCCAGCAGGAAACGGTGGTTTGAAACGAGGTTGACCTTTTTTACCTTCAATTGAGTTTAAAAGTGCTGTTTCATCACCACAAATATAAGCGCCATAACCATGATGGGCATTTAATTCAAACTCAAAACCAGTACCAAGAATATCTTTACCTAAATAACCAGCTTTACGCGCTTCTTCAATAGCTTGCTCAAAACGTTGGTAAAGCTCAAAAATTTCACCATGGATATAATTGTAACCAGCAGATGCACCGATTGAATAGCCTGCAATAATCATACCTTCAATAACCGCATGTGGGTTATAACGAATAATATCGCGATCTTTAAATGTACCAGGTTCACCCTCATCGGTATTACATACAATGTATTTCTGCCCTGGCATTGTACGTGGCATAAAGCTCCATTTCAACCCAGTTGGGAAGCCTGCACCACCACGACCACGAAGACCAGAAGTTTTCATCTCATTAATAACTTCTTCTGGCGTGATTTTTTGCCCAAGAATACGTTTTAATGCTTGATAACCACCACGCTTAAGATAACTTTCTAATGTCCAACAATCTGGATTGTTAGTATCAACATCAGCGAAAATAACACCTTTTTGGTAAATTGCCATTATACTAACTCCGCTAATTTTTTATCAATCGCTTCTGGGGTCATAAAACTACACATTTTATGATTGTTAAGTAGCAATACTGGCGCATCACCACAAGCACCTAAGCACTCGGCTTCAACCACGGTAAATTTACCATCGGCACTTGTTCCACCCAATTTGCTGATACCCAATTTTTCTAATAAATACTCTGCTGTATTCACTCCACCACGTAACGCACATGGAAGATTAGTACATACAGCTAACTTATATTTACCAACAGGTTTTAGGTTATACATACCGTAGAACGTAGCTACTTCCATTGCTTGAGTAGCTGGAATACGAATATAATTAGCGACAAATTCAATTGTTTCAGTGGCTAACCAGCCTAATTCAGTTTGTGCTATTCGTAATGCTGACATAACTGCACTGCGATTACGTTCCGCCGGGTATTTTGCTAATTCCCTATCGATTTGTTTTAATGATTCTTGTGACAACATTAGCGATCCACCTCACCAAATACGATATCTTGTGTACCAATAATTGCCACCACATCGGCAATCATATGACCTTTACTCATTTCATCTAATGCTGCTAAGTGTGCAAAACCAGGCGCTTTAATTTTTAAACGATATGGTTTATTTGCACCATCAGAAACTAAATAGATACCAAATTCACCTTTTGGATGTTCCACGGCTTGGTAAACTTCGCCCTCAGGAACACGCATACCTTCAGTAAACAACTTGAAGTGATGAATTAACTCTTCCATACCAGCTTTCATTTTTTCGCGGCTAGGAGGAGCAACTTTATGATCATCAGTGATCACTGGACCATTATTTTCTTTTAACCATTTTATGCATTGCTTAATAATTTTATTCGATTCGCGCATTTCAGCCACACGAACCAAGTAACGATCGTAGCAATCACCACCCTTACCAACAGGAATATCAAAATCCATTTTTGCATATACATCATATGGTTGTTTTTTACGTAAATCCCACGCAACACCTGAACCACGTAACATAGGTCCAGAAAAACCTAAATTTAACGCACGCTCTTCAGTTACAACTCCAATATTTACGGTACGTTGTTTCCAAATACGGTTATCCGTTAATAAAATTTCATATTCATCAACACATGTATCAAAGCGATTAGTGAAATCTTCAATAAAATCCAACAATGAACCTTGACGAGCTTTATTTAACGCTGCGATTTGTTTTTTAGTTTTTACTTTTGACTCTGTATATTGAGGCATGCTATCAGGTAAATCACGATACACACCACCGGGACGAAAATATGCAGCATGCATACGTGCGCCAGATACAGCTTCATAGCAATCCATCAGGTCTTCACGTTCACGGAAGGCATACAAGAAAACCGCCATAGCACCAATATCCAAAGCATGTGCACCAATCCACATTAGATGATTCAAAATACGTGTTATTTCAGAGAACATAACGCGAATGTATTGAGCACGTTCTGGCACATCAATACCAATTAAACGCTCAATTGCAATACAATATGCGTGTTCATTACACATCATTGATACATAATCCAAACGATCCATATATGGTAAGGCTTGAATGAATGTTTTGTGTTCCGCTAATTTTTCAGTTCCACGATGTAAAAGACCAATATGAGGATCTGCTCGCTGAATCACCTCACCATCTAGTTCTAATACTAAACGCAATACACCATGCGCAGATGGATGTTGTGGTCCAAAATTTAGGGTGTAATTCTTAATTTCTGCCACCGTAGTGCTCCTCACGAATAATGCGTGGTGTTACCACACGTGGTTCAATAGTAACAGCTTGGTAAACAACGCGTTTTTGTTCTTCATCGTAACGCATTTCCATATACCCTGACAACGGAAAATCTTTTCTAAATGGATGACCAATAAAACCATAGTCAGTTAAAATACGACGTAAATCTGGATGACCATCAAAAATGATACCAAACATATCAAATGCTTCACGCTCAAACCAGTTAACAGAACTCCAAATATCAATAACCGAGGGGATAACCGGGAACTCATTATTTTCAGCAAAACACTTAACGCGAATTCGCCAATTATGTTTTACCGATAATAGATGGTATACAGCAGCAAAACGTGGTGCATCAGCAGGTTTTTCATCTTGCTGTTCTTTATAAGTTAGATAGTCAATGCCACACACATCTTGACACTGAGAAAAAGCTAACTTTTCATGTTTAGCTAATTTAGTCATTAGCTCAATCAAGTTATTTGGTGCTACTTCAAGAGTAATCTCTTGATCTTTGAATCTATATAAGTTACTGTATACACCACTTAATAACTCAACTACTTGTGCTTCAAGTTGATCGATCTTCTTCATTAAGCGCTCTTTCTTGCAATAGTTGATTCGCGTCTAATCTTATTTTGTAGCTGAATAATGCAATACATTAGTGCTTCAGCAGCTGGCGGACAACCTGGGACATAAATATCAACAGGCACGATACGATCACAACCACGAACCACTGAATATGAGTAATGATAGTAACCACCACCATTAGCACATGAGCCCATAGAAATAACCCATCTAGGTTCTGGCATTTGATCATAAACTTTGCGTAATGCAGGCGCCATTTTGTTACATAAAGTTCCAGCTACGATCATCACATCAGACTGACGCGGAGATGGACGGAATACCGCACCAAAACGATCCAAATCATAACGTGCTGCACCAATATGCATCATCTCAACCGCGCAACAAGCCAAACCGAACGTCATCGGCCACAACGAACCAGTACGCGCCCAATTGATTAGCTTATCCGCAGTAGTGGTAACAAAACCTTCCTTTAGAATTCCTTCTATTCCCATTCTAAAGCTCCTTTTTTCCAGATATAAACAAAACCAGCAATTAAAATTGTCAAGAACACAGCCATAACCACAAAACCATACATACCTAAATGTTTAAATACTAGTGCCCATGGAAATAGGAATGCAACTTCCAAATCAAACAAAATGAAAATAATCGCTATCAAATAATAGCGAACATCAAATTTAACCCGTGCATCTTCAAATGCCTCAAAACCACACTCATAAGGAGAGTTTTTTTGCACATTTGGCTTATGTCGCCCTAGTAGACGCCCTGCTACCATCATAGCAACACCCATACCACAGGCTAATGCTGCAAAGAACAATATCGGAAAATAATTTGCTGCAACCATGCAAAATTCCTCAAAAAATCAGATTTAACAACGTGACATAACTGCCACTTCAAACCACACTCAAACTTAGCACTACATTAAAACTGGTGCCGACGATGGGACTCGAACCCACACAGCTATAAGCCACTACCACCTCAAGATAGCGTGTATACCAATTTCACCACATCGGCAGATAAGTTTTAATTACTCAGGAATTTGATTACCTGAAGCAGCTTTTTTAGCCGCTGGCATACTAGAATTTACAGCAACTGGTTGACTAGCTGCTACACCACTAGCAACTGGCTTAACATTTGCCATAACGCCTAGATCACCAACTTTACCTTGACCTGATAGTATTACCATGCCAAGTGTTGTAACAAAAAACACTACCGCACAAATAGCCGTACTACGGCTTAAAAAATTTGCCGAACCACTTGCACCAAACAAAGATGACGACCCACCAGAACCAAAACTAGCACCGGCATCCGCACCTTTACCTTGTTGTAACAACACTAAAACAATAATTGCCAGTGCTGAGATAATTTCAACAACCCATAATAAAGTCTTTACAATTTCCATACAACCTACTAATTAATATGTATTTAAATCAGGTAATAAGCATTACGCTTTGCTACAGATAGCCACAAAATCATCAACTTTTAATGATGAGCCGCCTACAAGAACCCCGCCCAAACCATTAAGACTAAGGATATCTCTAGCATTTTGACCAGTAACACTTCCACCATACAAAACGCTTATTTTAACATAACCAAAGCGCTTCTGCATATATTGATTTATGAAATTGGTTACTTCCTGAATTTCAGCTAAGGTTGGCAGCTTGCCTGTGCCAATCGACCAACATGGCTCATACGCGATAATTATATCCTTAAAATTTTGAATATCTTCAAGACCTGAGAGTTGAAGTTCAATAAATTGGAGATAGCTACCATCACTACGCGCACTTAGTGGCTCACCAACACAAAAAATAGGTGTCAAATTACTGTCAAAAGCATTACGCACCTTGTGTATCAGAATCGGGCCATTTTCACCAATCAACGAACGGCGCTCCGAGTGTCCGATGATGACGTACTCGACACCTGCATCTTTTAACATTTCGCCATTGATTTTACCTGTATAGGCACCACAGTTACGATAGTGGCTTAGATCTTGTGCAGCTAATTTAATTTGTGAATTAACTAGCAGACGTTGTTTAGCCCAAACAATATAGATGTATGGAAGAGCTAGAATTACATTGGAACCATTAGTATCTGGAAGATTTGCATAATAGCCTAAATCAGCATTAATTTTATTCAAATCGCCATTCATTTTCCAGTTCGCAATAACCAACTTTTTCATAAGAGTAAATCCTTATTACAAGTGATAACCCCGAAATTTTATCATGTATAGCCTGCATAACATTAATAAAATTATTTCCCAAAGTCTAAAAAATAAACTATAATCATCAACCAAAAATATTTAACGGACAATCCTTGATTATCGTAATCTGGATAAACTTTTGACTAGGACATTAACTTGAAGAATAACCTTTTTATTGAAATGATGCCATTAATCGCATTTTTTATTGCCTACTATGTTACCAAAAATATCTATATTGCGACAGTTGTATGTATTATCGCAAGCTGGCTACAATTAATTATTACTAGAATATTATTTAAAAAAATCAGTAAAAACACCCTAATCAGTACGATACTTATTACCGTACTTGGATCACTAACTGTTGCATTGCACAATAAAACCTTCATCATGCTTAAACCCACAATGTTATACTGGATATTTGGAGTTGGATTATTCGTATCAGCACGACTAGGTAAGAATCTTCTAAAGTCACTCCTTGAGGAACAGATTACTCTTGCTGAGCAACACTGGAATCAAATTAATATGCTCTGGGTTGGATTTTTTATTTTTATGGGTATACTCAATCTGGTTATTGCATTTCAGTTTAGCGAATATCTGTGGGTTAAGTTTAAAGTATTTGGAAGCCTTGGGTTAATGGTTATCTTTACATTAATTACAGGTTTCTATATACATAAGAAGGGAAAAATAAATGGATAAAACAAATTTAAATCCGTACTTCCAGAGTCTAGAGGTTGATTATTTGTATCACCTTGGTCTTGATTCGTCTATGGATCTTAAACAACAATTTGGTGATATAAAATTTGTAGTACTAACACGTTCGTTTGGTGATGCAGATTACTTTGCAGATCAATTTACAGAGATTTTCTACGGTCTAAAAGATTTGCATATTGAATGTAAGACCATCGCTAAAGATGAGCGTTATCACATATACAAAGTTGCAAATACCTTGATTATTTCTCATGGTGTCGGATTTCCTTCTATGTTAATCTGTTTGAATGAAGTAGTTAAGCTACTTTGGCATGCTGGAGTTGAAGATTATCAATTCATCCGTTTAAGTCCAGGCGGCGGTATTGGTGTGTCTAATGATAGCGTCATTGTTGCAAGCACTGCTCTAGATCAGCAATTGAAATCAGAATGGTCAAATATCGAATTTGGTGAGTACTATACTTATAACACTATCATGGATGATAAAGTATCACAAGCGATGATTGCCGCAAATCCAAACGCTAAACTAGTAGCAGGTAAAATACTTTCTACGGCATGTTTTTATAATGGTCAAGCACGTTTGAATGGTGCAATTCCTGTGACTTACACAGAAGAAGAGCGCGATGAATATTTGCAAAAAGCATACGCAGCAGGTGTACGTGGAATTGATATGGAGTCAGGTTGTTTTACCGCATTTTGTAATAATTTTGCTATCCCAGCAACAGTTGTGTTGGCAGCTCGTGCGGATCGTCTAAATTCAAATGATACAATTGAATCTTCATTGTTGTTTGATAAAAATATTGAAATCGGCGTTAAAACAGCAACGTCAGCTATTATAAACTATATTTTAAGCAATACTCAAAGAGGTTAATCATGCGTATCAATCCTAATTTAGCAAATATCAATGAAAAATATCTATATCTTCTACAATTGGATTTGACAGAAGAAAATCTTGAAAAATTTAAAAATGTTCGTTATGTAATCATGCAAGGTAGTAGTAAGAGAGCTGCGGTGCTAGCGAAAAAGTTGGCTAAAGATCTACTTAATATGGATACGCGCTTTTTTGAACCTGTGAACCTAGTAGACACAAGCAACTTTGCGGTGTATCGTATTGGTAATGTACTATCTGTATCACACGGTATGGGTAATGTTACTATTGATGCATTGCTACACTCGTTAACCAAACTTTTACACTACGCTGGTAATAATGAGGTTGAGTATATCCGTGTGGGAACATCTGGTGGAATTGGGGTTGAGCCTGGTACTGTAGTAATTACTAAAAATGCCTACATGCCTGACTTATCGCCTTATTATACAACTTATGAATTAGATAAGCGTATTGATATCCCTACAGCACTAAATCATAGTCTAGTTAATCGTATTGTTGCGGCACAGCCTGCTGATTTACCATTTAATATAGTTGTTGGAAATAGTATTGCAGCTGATGATTTCTATCTTGGTCAATGTCGTTATGATGGTGCGATGAACTCTCGTCAAAGCCATGAGTGGCGAGCTAAATTCTTTGATAAGATTCATCGTTTGGACATTTGTAATTTTGAAATGGAATCATCAGCATTAGCTGCATTCTGTAATTTAGCGCAAATTCCTGCAACGATGATTGCTGTAACACTACTTAATCGTTTTAACGGTGATCAGGTTACCGCTACACCAGAACAACTTGCCGAATATTCAGATCGTTCACAGTCTGTGGTAATTAATTATATGCGTACGCGTGGTGATGCTGTATAAGCGATGCTAATGTTAAATTTTACTTTAACAGACTTACGCTATTTGCTGGCTTTGGCAGAAGAAAAACATTTTGCCAAAGCTGCAGATAAATGCTTTGTATCACAACCAACGTTATCAATTGCAATCAAAAAGCTTGAAGATAATTTTGGGGTCACTATATTCGAGCGACAAAATCATCAAATACTGATTACCGATAGCGGTAGACGTATAATTGCACAGGCAGAAATTGTCTTAGCACAAGCTAAACTACTCCAACAATTAGCGATGAATTCTGCTGATCCATACGCTGAACCACTAAAAATTGGTGCGATATTTACTATTGGACCATATTTATTTCCTAAACTAGTCCAGCAAGTTACACATAGCGTGCCGCAATTAAAACTCATCATTGAAGAAAATTATACCGATAGACTGATTTCCAAATTACTTTCAGGTGAGATTGATATTGCTATTTTAGCAACCGAAGAGAAATATTCAGAACTAAATAAAATTGATCTCTTTAACGAAGAGTTGCATATGATTTGTTCAAATAGGCATTCACTAGCTAACCAGAAAACACCGATTAAGCAAGAGCAACTAAATCAGGAAACTATTTTACTTTTGGGAAGTGGACATTGCTTGCGCGATCAAATTATTGAAGCATGTAATAATGCGCAACAGCATAATCATATTTTTGGTCATTCAATTACAACGAGTTCACTCGAAACAATCAAATATATGGTAGAAATGAATCTTGGACTTAGTATCCTCCCCCAAATGGCGGAACATAATTTGTCGTCACAAATCGTGGTCAAACAATTCGGGCAAGGTAAATCAATACGTACCATTAGTATGTACTATCGTAAAAATTTTCCACGAGAAATCCTTGTGGAACAGCTAGCAACGATCATTCAACAGTTCAACTAATCATTCGACTCAGACTCAATAATAGGCTTACTACCACCAGCATCTAATTCTTCATAGCTATGCTCAGGAACTAATACGGGCTTAACATAAGCAGCATTATATCCTTGCGACATCATCCAATAATAGATGGTTTTTAATTTCTCTTCATAATCGACAATCAATGCTAAAGTCTGCTCTTGGTTGCTATATGAATACTGACAACTTTCCTTTAGTTCAGATAACTTATCCAACTCAACTACTAATGGATTTAAACAATTATCCATTTCACTAATCGATAATTGACTTTTATCACTGGCTAGAGCATGAAACTTACTCCAGCTATTAGCAATTATACTATCAAGATGCTCACGGTTAACTAAGCTTATGGCATTACTATAGCTATGTCGAAAAACATAATATTCATAAAACAGAAAAATTGCCACTCCCGTTAATACACACATGCTACGATTAAGCAAGAATACTATTTCATTACTAAAAAATAGATTCATAAAATCAAAATTCACACAGAGCATAATTGAAACGAGTAAAATGAAATAGGTATAATCTTGCAAAACACAAAATGCAACACCATAGATAAGGACAATGGCTACTATGGGTAATAGATTGGGAAAATATTGTAATAGCAACCAAACAATGACACTTAATAATAGCCCTGCTATCGTACCTATTACACGTTGTTTTGCCTTATGAATAGCTAAACCGGGGCTAAATGGACCAATAATTGCTAAGACTGAAATTGGAATCCACAATGCATCTGACCAATTACTAAATTGATAGCAATAAAATGCCGTCGTAATCATAATAACGACATGAATAATACGTAATTGGACTAATTGTTCACGTGTACGCATAGTTGGTTCCATTGAGTAACTATATTCATAAATTGAGTATTATGATTTGCTAATTCTTCGTCAGATACAAGCTTGTAATTTAATAGCGGAACTTGCTGTTGGATTGCCGCAGCTAGTGCATCAAAATCATTGGCAATAACCTCAAAATCATAAGCAACATCATAATCATTCAGGATGTGATATAAATAATAATGATATCCCGCCACGCCTTGGTTAATCTGTTTGGCGATGGGGGCATAATTTCTTTTTTTTAGCAGATTAATACTTGATTGACTAACGATAGCATGTCGCCGTAATTTTAGACTAAGACTACCTACATGGCGCTTATCAGCAATTTCACTGATGCTTTCTAGTTGTCTCAGAATACTACTTAACCAAATTTTATGATACATAAATGGGAATAATTTATGTAACCAAAAAGAGATTAAAGCAAATTCAGCAATAAAAAGAATTGAATCCCAAATCATAAAATAATTGCCAACATTTATTCCCTCTTGCCCTATTGTGGCTAACATTAATAGCACACTAACAATTGCGAATAATTCAGGCTGACGGCGAAGTGCAAAATATAGCACATATGCCCATAATGCAACCACAATCACAAATGATAATTTAAGAAATGAGGTACTCGCAAAGATAGCTAAGGTTAATGACATAATAATGACATAACCCAAGTAAATGTTGTCTTTTTTATCAACATCATTGATAGTTGGCATCTCAATTAAGCAAATACCTGCAGCACTGAATAACATAGTTAAACTTGGCTGTGCAGGTTTTAAAATCATATTAGCAATGAATAAGCCAACCGCAATATAGGCTGCTTTAAGTCCGATTAGGCGAGAATACCAATATGGATCAATTCTATCTAATCGACTACTTAATTTCCATAGAATCATTACTTATTTAGTCCGAACATAGACATAAGCACTCATCCCAGGACGTAGTTGATATTGAGAATCTGCATCCGTAACCCTAATTTGTACTGGCAAACGCTGCGGTAAATTAATCCAGTGATTTTGATTGAAAATAAGTTGCGTTTCTTTTAATGGAATAATGTGTTGCCGATCAACTGACCAATTATCCGACATAATTACCCCATGAAATATTTTGCGTCCCAAGTAAGCACGTGGAAAAATTAATACTTCATCACCAGCATGAACATTTGCCAAATCAGTTTCATTAAAATTGGCTTGGATATAGGTATTCGCCGTATCAACAAAATTAAATAGCCCCTCATGAGCCAATGCGGAACTACCAGTACCAATATATAAATTTTGGATATACCCATCTGCAGGAGCTCTTACGATTGTATCTGCAACATCCATGGCTGCTTTATCTGTCGCAACAGCTAGAGTTTCAATACCTATTTTGGCTTGTTTCAGCTCGGTTTTTTCTAGCTCAATTTGCTTCTGCAAGCCCAAAATAACACTTTGCTGTGATTTGATATTATATTCCAATGTCTTTAATTCAATTTGGGGGACACCATTAACAACATCCTTAGCACTTTTTTGAGAATATTCATACTTCATACGATTAAGTTGATCAACTGCGGCTAGTAAATCAGCATTAGTTACATCAATTCTTTTTTGAATAACATCAAGACCTACTTGGGCTTGTTCATACTGTGCTTTGATACCCTTGTATTCCAAACGATACTTTTCTGGACGAATCAAAAGAATCGGATCATCTTTTTTCAGTTTTTGTCCATTTTCAACATAAATCTGTTCAATATGACCTGTTACTGATGATGAAATTGCTGTCATATTATCAACCACAAATGCTTGATCGGTAACTGGGAACAAATATGTTGTCATATAGCCAATTGCGATTATGCCACCAGTAGCAAAAATCAACGTCGCAAAATTAAACTTTTTTAGCAGCTTTTTCATTGAATTACCTTAGATTTATTACTTGATTCACTAGAATATTGATAACCTCCACCCAAACTCTGATAAAGATTAACCAATGAGATCATTTGTTGCAACTTGGTTTGGGTCAAATCCAGTGCCAATAACTGTTGCTCCGCTTGTGCCATTAATACCATTCCATATGGAATTAAACCACGCTGATGCATAGCCTTCTTAGTCTGCACTACACTCTCTAGCTGTGCCAGTGCCAAATTATCAGCTGCCATTTTATTATTCCAACCATTATTAGCTGATAATGCATTATCAACTTCATGTAAGGCACTATTGACTACATATTTATAATTTGCCAACGCTGACTTAAATAATGCATGACTAGTATCAATTTGCCCAAATACATTGGGGGCTATTGTCCAATTAGCATAAGCAGCATAATAACTTTGGGTATTACTATTTCCCACACCAACATCTGGAACTGGATTATTAAAAGTTTGTTGACCTGAACCTTGTGCATAAAAATAATTTAAATTAATACTCGGCAATAATGCGCTTGATGCAACACTAATTCCCTCATTCGCTGCCTTCAGTTGTGCTTCGGCTTGCAATACATCTGGGCGAGATGCTAAGACTGAAACTGGTAGGTTACCTGGGATTATCTGCAATGGATTTATTTGACTAAATTTATTATTTAAAACGCTATCACCAGGAACACCATTAATTAATAGCCGTAATGCATTATTAGCTAACTGTAAATTATGCAAAGCAAGTGCTACTTGTCCGTTAATTAACTGCTGTTTGCTACGTAATTCTTCAACACTAACTCCGTTGGTTAAACCGCGTTTATTTAAAGCTTGTGTAATCGATACCAATTCCTCAAGCGTAGCATTTAATTGTTTATATTGTTCAACCATCTGCTGTTGCGCCAACAATGAAAAATAGGCTGCACTTACTTGCCCAATCACAGCTAATCTCACACTTAATTCAGCGTTTTTAGCAGCTTCAAGATTATAACCGGCTTGTTTTTGTAATGTATAGTTAGTAAATACGTTTAAAGTATAAGCAGGTAAAATTGCAAAAAAACTACCACTATTCGCAATAGCACCAAGATTGCCAATTGGGGCAAAACTATTTTGCGATGATCCGTTAATGGTTCCACCGAATAAACTCACAAATGGTAGCCAATTGAGTTTAGCCGTCATTAATTGCCCCTGAGCGGCTTCCAAGTTAGCCTTAGCAACCTGCATCTTCATATTATTATTCAGACCTGATTCAATATACCGATTCAATGTAGGGTCATGGAATTGTTGCCACCATGCCAAGTATGGCAAACTTTCTACTGAAGATTCCGTGCCACTTGTGTGCGAGTTCCACTTATTGGGAACATTAATTTGTGGCTTAGTATAATTTGGAGAAAAATAACTACAGCCAACCACACCAAGTGCAGTTAATAAATAGAATAATTTATGCATTAATTTATTTCATGATGATAATGTAATTATGTGATTATATCATATCATTATTTGCACCTGAATAGATATACATAACAAAGCGACAGTATTTCTCTTCCTCTTTACGCTATATTACAAAAATGTATACTATGACATAAATTGTCCTTAAAAGCATACATAGTAATTAACTATTAATTTGATATTTTTTATTAATTAGATTTATTACTACGACTCGCTTACAATATCTCCTGTGGCAGAAAACAAGTTTCTGCAAAGTAATAACTAGATATAAAATGGAGAATACATCATGTTAATCGTAGGCAATAAATTTCCAGAATTTAACTTAATAGCTGTAAGCGGAACAACACCTGATACTTTTAGTCAAGTTAATCTTGCATCATTTGGTAACCAATGGAAGATTTTCTTTTTCTGGCCAAAAGACTTTACATTTGTGTGTCCAACTGAAATTGCTGGATTTGGCAAATTAGAAGGTGAATTTAAAGATCGCGATGCGATATTAATCGGTGGTTCAACTGATAGTGATTTTGTACACGCTGCATGGCGTGGTAGTCACCCAGATTTACAACCACTTACATTCCCATGGTTGGCGGATATCAAAAAAGAATTAGTAACTGAACTTGGCATCTTAAATCAAGAAGGTGGTGTTGCCAACCGTGCAACATTTATTGTTGACCCAGATAACATAATTCGTTTTGTTGAAATGACTGATTTAAGTGTTGGACGTAATCCAAGCGAAACACTACGTATCTTAGATGCATTACAAACCGATGAATTATGTCCATGTAACTGGAATAAAGGCGATGCAACTTTATAGTAAGTAATCATCAGGCTTATCTTTAGAAAACAAAGATAAGCCAAATTAAATATTGGCAATATTATTACGGAGTAATAAATCATGAACTTTGAAACTATCCAAAATGGCATTCCTGAATACGCCAAAGATATTCGCTTAAATTTTAGTAGCCTAATTAATAATCACGCAGGATTAAACGAAAACCAATTCGCGGGTGCAGTATTAACCGCAGCAATTGCCAGTAAAAACACAGCACTGGCTAAATATATGCATCAGGCAGTAAAAGAACAATTACAGGATAATGAACTCAATGCGGTTCATTCCGCTATTGCGATTATGGGCATGACCAATATCTACTATCGTTTTACAGATCTTGTTGATGATGCCAGTTACGCTGCTATGCCTGCAGGTTTAAGAATGAATATCTTACGTGACCCTGGAGTTGCCAAGGTAGATTTTGAAATCTGGTCGTTAGTTGCATCAATAATTGGTGGCTGCCATAAATGCGTTAGTTCGCATGAGCAGCAATTAATTAAGCACGGCATCAGCAAAGAAGTCGTACAATTACTAGCAAGGATCGCAGCAGTTATCCATAGTATTGCTTGTATCCAAGTAATTGAAATTAGTAAATAAAAACCAAAGGAGCTATGATCATGCAAAAATGCCCGTTTAATATGCAAAATGGCACACCAATTGTTGATGACAATAATAGTATTAGTGCTGGAGAAAGAGGTTCATTAACTTTTGATAATCTACACCTTTTTGAAAAATTAGCTCACTTTCACCGTGAACGAATTCCTGAACGTGTTATGCATGCCAGAGGTACTGGTGCTTATGGAGTTTTCAAACTAACTACAGATTTAAGCCATTTAACCCAAGCTAAATTTTTGCATAACATTGGTAAAGAAACTCCTGTATTTGTTCGTTTCTCAACAGTTGCAGGTGGGCAAGATTCAAATGATAATGTTCGTGATATTCGTGGATTTGCGGTTCGTTTCTACAGTGAAGAAGGTAATTTTGATTTAGTTGGTAACAATACACCAGTGTTCTTCTTCCGTGATCCGCTTAATTTTCCTGATTTAGCTCACGCGGTAAAAAAAGATCCACGTACGAATATTCCAAATGGGAAACGCCCTTTTCAATTTTGGGCTCGCTTACCGCAAGCATTTCATCAAGTAACAATTCTGATGTCTGACCGTGGAATACCCTATTCTTATCGTCATATGCATGGTTTTGGCTCACATACTTTTGGCATGTACAATGAACAGAATAAATTGGTATGGGTAAAATGGCATTTTAAAACTAACCAAGGAATCAAAAATCTCACGGATGGTGAAGCTGCACAGTTACCAGTATTCCATGCACAACAAGATTTAGTTGAAGCAATCGATAACGGAGAATTTCCAAGTTGGCAGGTTAAACTGCAAGTGATGACGCAAAAAGAAGCAGAAACTTATGCTATCAATCCATTTGATTTAACTAAGGTATGGCCACATAAAGATTTTCCTCTGATAGATATTGGTGTATTGGAATTAAATAAAAACGTCGATAACTATTTCATGGAAGTTGAACAAGCGGCACTAAATCCAGCTAATTTTGTAACTGGAATCTGCGCCTCACCAGATAAAATGCTTCAAGCTCGGTTATTTGCTTATGGAGATGCTCAGCGTCATCGTTTAGGAGTAAACCATAATCAACTGTCAGTAAATCGTCCACGTTGCCCTGTGCACAATTATCAACGTGATGGCTTAATGGCTGAATTCCGTAATGAAGAATCTCGCCAAGAAATGAATGGGGTGAATTTTTACCCGAATGCAGAGGTAAACTCACTAATGCCTAGCAAGAAATATCCTCCTGCACTTAATGTCTCTGGGCAAATACGCGCATACAACAGTGAAGACGAAGACAATTTCTCACAAGCAGGAGAATTGTTCCGCTTATTAACTGAAGATAAAAAAGTTGAACTGATCCAAAATTTTGCTAATGGTATCATGGGTGCTGACTTAGTAACCAAACAACTAATGGTGCAACATGCATTTGCGGCTGATGTACAGTACGGTGAAATGCTAAAAGCAAAATTAGCAATTTAAGGTAGCATCAATTAGCAATGGGTAGAAGTAAATTTACTCCTACCCTTGTCTTGGATAAATATTTTTGTTTATTCCTAATCTTTTCATGATAAGATTCAGCAGTTTTATAGAAGATAAATAAACAACATGCTGAAGTACATTAGTTTAAGAATAAGTGCATTTTTTTCTGCCACACGTAAACTTGATTTATTAGATTTCAATAAATTTATTCTCAGAAATATAATCTATCATATTTTTAATACCCGCAATTTATTACCATTCGTAATTGCGCTATGTGTAGTTGGATTTAGCTTAATAACAGAAGAATCTCGTTATATCTTTATCCCTCAAACTAGTGTAGCTGCATACGCCTCATTCTTTATTTTTACATTAATTGTTAGCATTATAACTTTACTTATCTATCCAATATTTATTATTGTCAGCGTAAACTTTGTAACTAGCTATCTTCATGGTACAACTAAAGTTAAGTACGCTATAAAATTAATTACCCTAATCGTTAGTTTTATCATTGGGGTGGAATTTTTTAGCCCAGATTACATTGATTTATTGCAAAAAGTTCAGGTAGTAATTATCTGGTTAGGATTATATTTGGTCTTAATTAGTATGTATTTGGCATATATAAAACATAATAATCCATTAAAGCTATCACGGCTAAAATTGATTTTCTTGTTTTCTGTTTTAATCTTGGCAGCACAACCATTAATCAGAATAGATCTTCACACCTCTGAAGCGTTAAATTTTACTAATATTAATCCCCAAGTTTACTTAACGTCACCCAATTGTGCATTATTACATAGTTTAAACCCTAACACCGAGATACCAGCTAACAATAATACACTTAATAATACCAAATATTATCGTGAATTACCTGATAATCAAGGTTGTTACATTTATGGTAATACTATTCGCTATAGCTTTGGTTATGATTATGTATTGCTCGTAAAAAAGAATATCCGCCCATTAGTCAATAAGAAAAATCATGAATACAATGTCTATGTGCGCTTAAATTGCTTCGCTGGAAATTGTTATAGTGAAAATAATTTAATTTACCCACGCAAAGATGACTTCTATGAAGAATTGTTAGCCAAAGGTCAGCGTTTATATTATCCACTTTAATTGATTTATGGAATTATAGTATATGTTAGATTTTATAACTATTTTATTCAGTACGGCATTATTAGTAATTGCAATGATTGCTGGAATTGGTCCACAAACCATGAATACCATGAGCCATGCGATTCGGCGCAATCATGCTTTCCTTGTTACTATGACCTGTTTTATTGGTGATGCCATCTTGATTCTAATCGGATGTTTAAGTATGGCAACTTTAAATCCTACCATGCTTAAAGTAGTAAATATAATTGGGATACTTTTCCTTAGTTATTATTTATTTGCAAAATTACGCGGCTTAAACCAACCCTATAATCTCAACATCGATGATAAAATGGTCGATAAAAAAACCGCAATCGTACGTGCTATCGCATTAACATGGCTAAATCCACTGGTTTTTATTGATACAATTGTCGTAATTGGCGGAATGTCCGCTCATTATACAGGGAGTCAACACATTGCATTTACTATTGGTGCTGTACTTGGTGAAGCAGTTTGGATGTTTGGCTTAACTAGTGTGTCATACAAATTTTCGCATCGCCTAAATCGTCCGCGCATTTGGTTAATCATCGATATTACTACAATCATTTTGGTTGGTTATGTTTTAGTTCGTTTAGTGGCATTTTTCTTATGATTTACGCAATTGGACATGATATTGTTGAAAATACACGAATCGCACAATTATTAGAGCGTGCTGGTGAAAAATTTATTCAGCGTATTTTAACCAAACCAGAACAAGAATTAATGCATCTACGCAAAGATAAGGTAAAATTCCTTGCCAAACGTTTTGCCGCAAAAGAAGCATTTGCCAAGGCATGTGGAACTGGATTACGTGCACCAATCTTATTGTTAAATATCAGTGTGCTTAATGATGAATTAGGTAAACCATACTTTGTATTATCTACCAGTGTACAAGAATGGTTACAACAGCACAAGATTTCAAAATATCATCTGAGTATTAGCGATGAAAAAAGCCTGAGCAGTGCCGTAGTAATTTTTGAGTCATGATTTTCTAACAACTCCGTACACAAAAATAAACACGTTATGTAAAATAACGTGTTTGAACATTTTTTATTTACTGTGTGCTTTATCAGATAACTCTTTAAGTGACAACAACGCTTGCTCAGCAGAACTCTTAACTTGTTCACTATAATTATGCAATGCTGATTTCACCATTTCTTTAATCGCATCTGCTGATTTTAAATTACCACTCGCGATTTCACGAATAGAACGGGCAAATTCAAATGATTCATTATTGGGAATTAATTGAATATAAAAATCAACAGCCTTACTTGATAACTCTTTTAGTTTGTCTGCATGTAATGCATTCGCATCAAATAATTTACACAACATATTTATTCGCTGTTCAAAGCCATCCAAGAATGCTTTTGTCAGCAAATCACGCTGTTCATGAGAAACTTCTCCCCACGAATCAAACAGCTGTTTATGATCACGGATTTGAGAAAGTTTATGGTGATTAGCCACGCTAGCCGAGAAAATATGCTTCATATGCTCATATTGTGTTTTTTGGAACTCTGACATCTGTGATGTAACATCATTAAAAATATCAACCCAAGAATTAAACAAATCATCATGAATGAATTTATTATTTGTAGTCATAATCTTGTACTCCTCAAAACCAATTGCTGTAAATTATAACACTATTCACGCACAAATAGTATACTTTATTTGTAAATTATTATTTACTTATATTACAGTAGATTAACATATTTAGGCTCGTCAATGGGTAAAAAAATTATTAACTGCACTAAAAATAATCATTTTTTACTAATTTATATCACCCTAATAGCAATATGACTAATATTTTATTGTAGTATAATTAATCCACTAACTGAAAAACCATAGGGAAATAATATGTCGACATTAAAAGATTTTTTCACAATTCAAGCACCTAGTAAATTAGGGCTAAGTACTTCCCAACAACGTCAAATGTGGTTTACTAATTTTATCCAAGCTTTCTTGGTTGTAGTAGTGGTTTATGCAACAATGTACTTAATCCGCAATAATTTTAAAGCTAGTTCAGGAATGTTAAAAGATCAATTGGGATTTACCACTACTCAATTAGGGCAAATTGGTCTAGGATTTTCTATCACGTATGGTATTGGTAAAACTTTATTGGGATATTTAATTGATGGAAAACCTGCCAAACGAATATTGTCGGTATTGTTGATTTTATCGGCATTTTGCATTTTGGTTATGGGTATCTTACTTTCTTTTGAAGGTAGGGCAATGGGATTTCTAATTTTATTTTGGGGTTTAAGTGGCTTTTTTCAATCTGTTGGTGGTCCTGCGAGTTACGCAACAATTATGAAATGGACTCCTCGTGCAAAACGTGGACGCTGGCTTGGTGCATGGAATACTTCACATAACATTGGTGGAGCATTTGCAGGGATGCTAGCATTGTGGGGAGCAAATATATTTTTTTCTGGACATGTGTGGGGAATGTTTATTGTTCCTGCTATTGTAGCATTACTCATCGGTATTGCTAGTCTTTTCATTGGTAAAGAATGCCCTGAAGAATTAGGAATGGATAGTTGCGAAACAATATTTGAAGAGAAGATAGAAAAAGATACACAAGATGCAGCCACTTTAAGTAAATGGCAAATTTTTACTACCTACGTATTATGTAATAAATGGGTATGGATTTTATGTATTGCAAACGTTTTCGTGTATATCGTGAGGATTGGAATTGATAACTGGGCACCATTATATACAAAAGAAATGTTTCATTTCACATCAGCTCAACAGGTCAATACTATTTTTTACTTCGAAATCGGTGCGTTGATTGCTTCACTAACTTGGGGCTATGTTTCAGATATTATTGGTGGAAGGCGAGCATTAATAGCTGGTTTATGTTTAATCTTAACTGCTATCGCTGTATTAGGTTATCGCTATGGGCATACACCGCTACAAATAAATACTTCTTTATTTTGTTTAGGTGCTCTTATTTTTGGTCCACAATTATTAATTGGAGTTTCAGTAGTACATTTTGTACCCAAGCAAGCAGTAATGGTGACTAATGGTACCACAGGTACATTTGCATACCTTTTTGGCGATTCACTGGCAAAAGTTGGACTAGCGGCAATCGCAGATCCTAGTACTACAGGACTTCATTTCTTTGGTACAATCCTTCATGGCTGGAATGATACGTTTCTAGTGTTTTATACCGCGCTAATTGCGGGAGTTATTCTTTTAGCATATGTTGCAGTAGGTGAAGAAATACGATTACGCAAAAATTTATGATTTAATTTAACTCTCTTGCATAAAAGAGGAGAATGCGTTTGAATTACAGCTTTCAAGAAAACTTAATAACTAATATTACACAGTAGATATGATTAATGTAGTTATTTTATGCAATATGAGTCAATAGGTTGTACTTTACTTGAGGTAGATGTGTGGTTAAAGGTATCTTATTTTAAATTTAGAGGAAAAGATATTTATCATACTTTAATTAAGGTATGCATGCTAGAGTTGGTAAGTTGATATATCATTATAGGAGAAGTTTTTATGACATCTAATAGCTCGCTGAACAAAGCAAAGAAACCATGGTTTTTTAGTTTGTGGTTTTTGGTATTAGTTTTCATGGTTGGTGGGATTATATTTGGCTTAGTTAATCCTGAGCTTGCCAAACAATCCAAACCGATTATTGATAATTTCATTCATGTAATTAAACTTTTGGTCGGTCCAATTGTCTTTTTTACCGTAGTAAGCGGGATTATCGGTATGGGTAGTCTAAAGCAACTCGGAACTATCGGTACTAAATCGTTCTTCTATTTTGAAGTCATCTCAACTATTGCGCTAGTAATTGGTCTTAGTTTTGGACATTTATTTCATCCAGGTACGGGTTTAAATCTCGCGGTATCAAGTATTGATCCTACTCTCGTTAGTAAATACACCGCTCACGAAGAAGAGGCTACTAGCTTTGTAAAAATAATGCTCTCGGCAGTACCCAAAAACTTATGGGACCCCTTTTTAGAAGGTAATACCTTACAAATTTTATTTATTGCTGTTGCACTTGGGTTTATTTTATTTTATACCGTGCAAAGTAAACGTGAACAAGTAATGCATGGTTTGCATAAAATCCAAGATTGGTTGTTCAAGATATTAAGCATTATTATGTGGTTTTCTCCTATTGCGGCTTTTGCAGCTATGGGATTTATGATCGGGCAATTTGGAGTATCCGTAATTTGGCATATGCTGGGTTTGGTATTAACCATGATTGCTGCCTGTGTATTCTTCATTTTGGTTATCCTCGGTACCATTGCAAAAACTGCTGGTTTTAGTATTTTACAATTTGTTAGTTTCATTAAAGATGAAATTATTTTAGTGTTTGCAACTTCATCCAGTGAAAGTGCATTGGGTCCAATAATGCGTAAACTAAAAAATAATGGTGTTGACGAATCAATTGTTGGGATTGTTATCCCCGCGGGCTACAGCTTTAATCTCGATGGTACCAACATTTATTTGGCATTGGTTATTGCCTTCTTATGCCAAGCATTTAATATCCAATTATCATGGCAGGAACACCTGACTATCATCTTAGTTTTAATGGCAACCAGTAAAGGTGCCGCAGGTGTAAGCGGATCAGGATTTATCGTGTTGGCAGGAACATTAGCTGCTATGCATGGTAAGATTCCAGTTGTCACAATTGCAATTCTGTTAGGTATTGACAAGATTATGAGTGAATTACGTGCGACCACCAATCTGGTTGGTAACAGTATGGCTGCTGTCATGGTTGCCCGCATGGAACGTAAATTAGATTTGAAAAAATTTAATGATGCCCTCAATAAGAAAACAGTATAAATAAAATAAACCACAAGATTTTTCTTGTGGTTTATTTTTGTCTAGGCTAAATGACATAACCCAATATCACTAGTCTACATGTTATTATTGATTAATCATTTTTAAAATAGCAACCCTAATAGTTGCTATTTCTTGATTACTTCGCTAGACTCATCCATTTAGTTTGGACATTATCTAAATAATTATCATCTGCGTCATATCCGACAATGCGCGGACTAATTAAGCGTTGATGTACTGGTTGATATAATGGTATGATTGGATAATCATTCATCACCACCCACAACGCCTGTTTATACAGTTTTTCTTGTTCAACGGGATCAACTGTTGCCTCAGCTTGCGTAATCAATTTATCATATGCAGGATTACAATAATGTGAACGATTATTACCGTTTTTACAAACATACTGCGGAGTATATGTCGTCACCGAATTATAATCAGCACCCCACGTACCTTGAGAAATATCGTAATTAGCATTACGCCAATCTTGACTTAATACTTTGCGTTCCTCATTAACCAGCTCGACTTTTACCCCCAAGATATTCTGCCACATTGACATTACTGCAATCATAACTTTTTTATTCAAATCATTAGTTTGATATTTTAAAGTTACTTTTAGAGGATTTGCCGCACTATAACCAGCTTGTTTGTACAGTTCCTTAGCTTTAGCAATTTGTTCTTCGCGGGGCATATCTGACCATGAATATTTGATATCTGCGTATTTACCATTTTCAATAGTAGGAGTAACTACACCATAGAGTGGCGTTTGTCCTGCAGCAAGAATAATTTTAGACAGAGTATCGCGATCAATAGCCATAGCTAAAGCTTGACGTAATTGCGGATTCTTAGCATATTTATCACTAGTCATATTCAAGTTAAGGAACTCCATCCGTTCCCATTTGAAACTATGCAATTCGTTAGGATATTCTTTCTTAATTGCTTGATATTGGTCGGCAGGAACATTTTGCCATGTTGTATCAAGAGCGCCTGTTTTATAATTAGCAACTGCGGCATTGGTATCTACAAATGGTGAATAACGCACATTTGCAATATGCACCATACTTTCTTGATAATAATTTGGATTTTTATTTACCAAGACATAACCATTAACCACATGTTCTTTTAAAATATAGGCTCCAGAAGTAACAATATGCGACGGAGATGTCCAAGATTCACCATATTGTTTCACAACTTTCTCTGACACTACAAATACATTAGGCGTGGTAATATAATTCAGGAAGGCATTGGTTGGATGAGCCAATTTAACGATAAAGGTTTTATCATCTGGCGCACTAACTCCTAAACTGTCCGCGGTTTTCTTGCCAGAAAAGATCTCTTCAGCGTTAACAACATCTTTAAGTAAAAATGCATATGATGATCCAGTCTTAGGATTTACCAAACGTTGCCATGAAAAAACAAAATCACTCGCTTTTATTGGACTACCATCAGAAAATTTTAAACCATCACGTAGATGAAATGTATAAACTAAACCATCTTTACTAATATCCCATGTTGCCATACCTGGTATTGGACGATTTTTCTGATCAAAATCGACTAAACCAGCAAATAAATCATTCATTACTCGATAGGTATAACCATCTTCAGCCATTACAGGATCAAACGTAGGAATTTCAGATCCAATATCGACACGTAAAGTATCCGACTGGTTAGCTGTAGAAGACTGTTCATTATTTTTGGGTGAACATGCCGCAAGTCCAATAATGGTTACAATTGCCCATGACAGTTTTTTATACATTACTTATTCCTTACTTTAAATATTCACACAGATATACTTTTCGACTAAGTATTCTTTAATTCCAGCACTACCACCCTCACGCCCTAAACCAGACATTTTAACACCACCAAATGGTACATTTTCTGCAGAAATTAATCCAGTATTAACACCAACCATCCCAAATTGCAAACGATGACTAATCTGATATAACCGCTTAGTGCTACTAGTAAAAATATAACTTGCCAAACCATACGGCGTTGCATTGGCTAACTCTACCACTTCATCATCACTCTCAAAGCTATACACAGCTAGTAGTGGTCCAAAAATTTCTTCTTTAAATAATCTTAAATCAGTATGTGGGCATTCAATCAAAGTTGGACGATAAAATAACTCACCAAGTTTATTATCAACACCACCCCCACAAATTAAATTTGCTCCATTAGCAATAGCATCTGTAAGTAAGCTATCCAAATAAATTACCGCACGTTTATCAATTACTGGACCATTCGTTATGCCAATATCCAGTCCATTTCCTAGGCGCAATTGTTCCATTGCAAGCTGTAACTTAACTAACACCTGTTGTTTAATTGATTGATGAACAAAAATACGATTTGAACAAACACACGTCTGTCCACTATTGCGGAATTTACTTGCCATGATTCCATTAACTGCCTGATCAATATCTGCATCGGCAAAAACAATTAATGGTGCATTACCGCCTAGTTCCAAAGAGAGCTTTTTCATAGAGTTGGCACAGTTTTGATATAACCAAACTCCAATCTCAGTAGAACCCGTAAAACTTAGTTTACGAATAGCATTTTCTTGACACATAAATTCACCAATCATCCCACTATGACCATGAATTAGATTAAAAACACCTCGTGGAACACCTGCTTGTAATGCTAAATAGCCTAATGCATTAGCAGACAATGGCGTTAAACTTGCAGGCTTTGCTAACATACTACAACCTGCCGCCAGTGCTGCTGCCAATTTACGCGCTAACATGGCATTAGGAAAATTCCATGGAGTAATTGCTGCACAGACTCCGACAGGTTCTAAATTAACTCTAAGTTCTTGATTAGGAATATTGGCAGGAATTGTGTAACCATTTAACCGCTTGGCTTCTTCGGCATACCATTCAAAATATGCTGCTCCGTATAGAATTTCACCCTTAGCCTCAGCAAGAGGCTTACCTTGTTCACAGGTTAAAATATATGCTAAATCATCGGCGTTGGCGACAATTAACTCATACCATTTACGTAAAATTTTTGCCCGCTCTTTTGCGCTGTAATTGGACCAAAGAGCAAAACCATTTTGACTACTACTAAGTGCCGTAGTTAAATCAGCATGGTTTGCACAACTAACAGTTGCAATGATTTCACCTGTTGCAGGGTTAGTCACGGAGAAGGTGTCTCGTGATTGATTAATCCACTCACCATTAATTAGCAATCCAGTTTGTAATAAACCTGGATTTTTTAGCTGTAAGTATAATGTATTATTAGCCACCGATTCACCTCATTACATAATGATAATGTTTTTCAGCCACTCAATATTACCAGACATATCCAGCACTACTGCATCAAAACGACAATTCACATCGCGCCCTAATTTCAATAAGAAAAATTGCGCTGTTTTAATTAATTTACGTTGCTTGGTAATGGTAATACTTTCAAGAGCAGAATTCATTCCACTCGTCCGCTGTTTCACTTCAACAAAAATATAGCTATCACCGTCATGCATAATTAAATCAATTTCGCCAAAACGCGAGTAAAAATTAGCCGTAACCAGCTTCAGACCACAAGTTTGCAAGTAATCACAAGCTAATTGTTCGGCTTTTTTTCCCGTATCTCGCGCAGTATTCATGCTATCTCTCTAGTTACGGCTGAACATAATTGAACAATGTAACTACTTTTTCAACACCACCAACTAAAGCGGTCATTTGCGCAGCTGATTCAGCTTGTTCACGAGTTAAATTACCCATCATATAGACTACACCATTGGTAGTTTCAACTTTGATGTTATTACTAGGGATACCATTAGTACCCAGCAATTGAGCTTTAACACTGGTAGTAACCATTGAATCTGAGCTACGGACACTTAAAGATGTCGGCAAACGAATCTCGGTGTAATCATAAATTTTAGTTACACCAGGATAACCACGAACCACATTTAGCATAAAGGTTTTTTGATCTTTATCCGCAACTTGACCTGTAAGTAATACCGTGCCTTGGAAAGCATCAACATATAGATTACTACCAGGGAAATTATCGCTATTATTGAGCTTAGCTCCCAAATTAGTTTGGATGGCACTGTCGGTAGTAATACCACTTGTCGTAGTTGAGGTACTAGCACTTTGAAAAGCACTACAACCACCAATAACCAATCCTAAACCAATAATCATTGCATAACCTTTGATTTTACGCATCAATTTTTACCTCGTTATTTTTAATTAGTACTATATTCAAATAATGTAACCACACTCTTAACTCCATCAATCTCACTAGCGGCTTTTGCCATACGTTTAGCTTGATATGGATCAACCATTCCCATCAAGTAAACTACACCATTAGTTGTAACTACTTTCACATCATTACTACTAACGCCCTTAGAGAAGAGCAAGTTTGATTTAATTGCAGAAGTTAAATATGCATCTTTGCTGGTTTGGCTAGCAGATTGAGACTTACCTATTTCTATGTAATTATATACTTTCTTAACTCCAGGTACCTGAAGAGCCATAGTTTCGGACTTAGCTTTATTATCTGGACTAATAACCTGACCAGTTAATAAAATACTTTGATTATAGCTAGTAACTTCAACATTATTACCTGGTACTGTAGCATTAATAGCATCATCAACTTTACGACGTAAGCTTTGATCATCAAAAACACCATCACTAGAACGAGGATCGCTAGCTACAGCAGCACCACTAGTAGCTCCCGCAGCTACCCCACCTACGACTAGAGCCGTACAACCAAACATGTTTAGACAAACTACTGATAACAAGCTTAATCGAATTAATTTCTTTTTCATGAAATCCCTACTTTAAAATATATACACAACTATCCTAGCTCTGTATGTAACTAATTATTTTCTAATGGGTGATTGTATCACGTGTCATTTTATTATGAGTTGGTTTAAAAAATATCATTACAATAAATGCTACTACCACCATATAACTTGCAAATAATAACTAAATATTTTGCTATTCACGAACCATAACGTTACCAACATAACAAACGCTATTAATCAACAAAAGCCAGCATAAAGGCAGCAAGCCCCATTATCTAAGCTCATTCAACATAAAGTACATTTTATAGCTGTCCTAAACTACGTGCCATCGTCTCTAACTGCACAATTCGATTGCTGGTACTCGGATGAGTGGAAAATAAATTATCACGTCCCTCACCTGAAAGTGGATTAATAATCATCATTTGTGCAGTAGCTGGATGCTCTTCGGCAGGATTTAAAATTACTCCACGCGCAATATTTTCAATTTTATATAATGCAGAAGCAAGTGCTAATGGTTCATTTGTCAACTCTGCAGCACCTTTATCAGCAAGATATTCACGGGAACGTGAGATTGCCATTTGAATTACAGCAGCTGCCATTGGGGCAAAGATTCCAATTAGCAGACTCGCAACCCAATTACGATTACCATTCTCATCACGTACACCAAACCACATCGCCATGGTCGCTAAAGACGAAATCGCACCTGCAACCGTCGCCGAAATAGTTGAAATCAAAATATCGCTATGTTTAATATGTGCTAGTTCGTGCGCAGCAACTCCGCGTAATTCCGCATAATTTAAAGCTCGCATAATACCAGTGGTAAATGCTACCGCTGCATGTTCAGGATTACGCCCGGTTGCAAAAGCGTTAGGTTGATCTTCATTTATTACATAGACTTTAGGCATAGGTAAATTAGCTTTTACTGCTAATTCTTGAATCATATGATATAAATCAGGTGCATTTTGCGGACCAACTTCTTGTGCCTGATACATCCGTAATACCATACTCGCAGAATTCCAATAGGCAAAGAAATTCATTACACCTCCAAAAAGGAGTGCCATAATCATGCCACTGCGACCACCAATTAAACCTCCAATAACGCCAAATAGTGCAACAATGGCGGCTAACAAGACAAATGTTTTAACATTATTACTCATTTTAATACCTCATTACTAAAGATTTTCCCAACTAAATCTGTTTTACCCTGTAAATATTGGCTAATCTGTTTACGCTTACTGCCAGCTTCTTGAATTTCATCAATACGTAACACACTACCATTACCGCAAGCAATTAATAATTCACTTGTAGTTGCGCGGATAATGGCACCTGCTGGTAACTTGGTGTGTTCTGTAACAAGCGTAGCCTGCCAAAACTTATGTAATTTACCATCCAAACCGCTAAATGCACCAGGAAATGGATTATAACCTCGTATTTTACGTTCAATAATACTTGCATCTTCCTGCCAATCAATTGCTGCCTCTTCTTTGGTTAATTTATGCGCATATGAGACACCATCTAAATCTTGTTTAACTGGCAGATAACTTTCAGGTGAATTAAGGTACTTAACAACCATCTTCGCTCCTAATACTGCGAGTTTATCATGCAAAGAGGCAGAAGTTTCACCCGTATCAAGAGTAACTTTCTCAACTAAGAGCATGTCACCAGTATCCAAACCAACATCCATTTGCATGATAGTCACACCTGATTCTTTATCACCTGCCAAAACTGCACGTTGAATTGGTGCGGCACCACGCCACTTAGGTAGTAATGAAACATGAATATTAATACATCCTAAGCGCGGAATATCTAAAACTTCCTGCGGTAAAATTAAACCATAAGCAACTACCACCATAATATCTGGTTGGAGTTCTTTTAATCTCGTGATTGCCTCAGGATTTTTCTTAAAGCTTAGAGGTTGTATAACTTCAATATTATTCCCAATCGCTAATTCTTTTACTGGTGAAGGAGTGAGTTTCATCCCCCTACCAGCTGGACGATCTGGCTGAGTTAAGACCAACTCAACATTAAAATCATTAGCAATAATTTCTTCTAAAACAGTCCGTGCAATTTCGGGCGTTCCCGCAAAAGCAATTCTTAGTGGTTTATTCAATTATTTTCCTCAATATATTTATTTACTTGCAGATTCTATATGCTTATCGTTAGATTCATTTTCCATCATTTCAGCATATTGATTGGCTAATTCTAAACGATCACTCTCACTCAGTAATGGATTAGCACTAATCATCATCTGTCCAATTTGACCATTTAACAAGCTATGAAAACTGTCATTATCTAGAACTTCCAATTCGACGTTACCAAGACCTGGACAAACCCCAATTTTTCTTGCAGCTAATGTTGTCAAGTCAATAACATGCCCACTAGCTTTACCCATGCGATCATTAACCTCAATATATACAACCTTACCATTGTTTAGATTAGTTACTTTGAGTTTTGTGCGCATTGGCAAAGTTGGATGAGCTCCAGTATATTTATCCATAGAAAAAACATCTCCACTTGTCGTACGTCGCCCAACGAAGCGCCGCGCATAACAACTCGCCACCCCACTGAGATAGTCATCACTATGTGATTTAGTATGGATGCGTGATTTTTTACTTTTCTTTGAATGTGAAGATTTTGACTTATGTGACGAAGCCGCATAGGTATATGGAACTAGTCCGATCATCATCCACAGTAAACTACATAGCCGTAAGGCTTTCTTCATTCTGGCTCCTGAAGAAATAAATTAATTTTACATAAAGACTAAACACCACCAACAAATGCTAGCTGACGCCAGACCTCATAAACCGCAATTGCAACTGAATTTGATAAATTCAAGCTTCTTTGAGTTGGTTGCATTGGTAATCTAACTACCTTGTCACGTCCAATTTCATCAAGAATTGATTGTGGAAGCCCACGAGTTTCTGAACCGAACAAAAGAACGGTATCACTGGAATATTCAACTTGATGATAATAATGAACGCCATCTGTTTCGATTACCCAAATAGTTCGTGAAGCAAAATAGTTGCGACAATCTTCCCAATTCTCATGAATAACAATATTGGCATACTCATGATAATCAAGTCCAGCCCGTCTAAGCTTAGTATCATTCATACTACCCCAACCAAGTGGCTTGACCAAATGTAATTCAACACCAGTATTTGCACACAAGCGAATAATATTACCTGTATTTTGGGGAATATCTGGTTCATGTAAAATAACTGCTACTTTATGCTTCATGATAATAATTGCTGTAATTGGTACAAATCAGCGACGACATAATCTGGTTTTGCCGCCATGATTTCATCATATGTTTGCGCTCCATGCGAAATTGCAATTGATGCAACACCTGCATTATGTGCCATATGAATATCATGAGAGGTATCACCTATCATCACCGCTTGTGACTTATCGATGCCTGTAAATTCAATAATTTCCTCAATCATTTGTGGATGAGGTTTAGACTGACACTCGCAGGCTGTTTTGGTTAGGAGAAAATATTTACCATAACCAGTGTGACGCAAAATATCATCTAACATAACCCGATTTCTTCCTGTTGCCACAGTCAATGTTTTACCTGCTGCGGTTAGCTGCTCTAATATTTCATAGGCATTCGCAAATAACGGATTATCCAAGCAATGCTCATTCAAATATGTTTCATAAATCGCAGTAAATTTTTGCAATAATTCGGGGTTATTTCGCAGTTCTGGCACGACATCAGCAATTACCAATACAAAACTTTGCCCAATAATTGATAATGCATCAGCATCACTAATCATAGGTAAATCCAACTTGGCACAAGCATATTTAGTTGCTGCAACAATAGTTGGAATGGTATCCATTAAAGTACCATCCCAATCAAAAATATATAATTTATAATCTAACATCATTACTCTTAATCAAAATAATCTGCTAATTCTTCACGCGTCACCGCAAAGACAAATCCATCACCACTTTGCGTTTCTAACCATTGTAAGTTTAAATCTGGATACATTTCTTCCAATTCAAAGCGATTATCACCCATCTCAACCACCAAAACACCAAACCGTGTTAAATAATGTTTAGCTTGACGTAGTATTCTATCTACCAACTCAAGTCCATCATCGCCACCAAATAATGCCAGAGCTGGTTCATGACGATATTCATCAGACAAACTATCCATACGGCGCTTGTCTACATATGGTGGATTGGTCACGATTAAATCAAATGCTTCTAGGTATTCTTCTAAGTTACGGAATAAATCAGATTTAATTAAAGTAACATGTTCTGTAAGTTGGTTTTTTTCCAGATTAATTGCCGCAACATCCAATGCATCAGCGGAAATATCCGCAGCAACTACTTCGGCATCATAAAAATGATCTGCCATTATCGTAGCCAATGAACCATTACCAGTACATAGATCTAATGCACGATGTACCAATTCAGGATGTTCAATCCATGGATCCAATTGTCCATTTAAAATAATTTCCGCAATAAACGACCGCGGAATAATCACACGTTCATCAACAAAAAATTCATAACCTTGTAGGTAAGCTGTATTTGTAATATACGCTAGTGGCAATTTCTTTTCAACACGTAATTTCAGATTCTCTAAAATCTGTGTTTTCTCTTCTGCTAATAATTTGGCATCGAGATATGGCTCTAATTGGTCGATAGGTAAATTTAAAGTTTGCAAAACTAAACTGGCAGCCTCATCGTAAGCATTGGTTGTACCATGCCCAAAAAATAATTTATGTTTACGAAACTCACTTACTGCGTAACGAATAAAATCACGTACCGTAACAAATGTTGCTAGTGGCATCAACCATGCTCCCTTAATTAAGACAATCTAAAGATAAACAATATCGCTGTACTGACACAATAGTAATTCTAATACCAAATTAAGAATAAACCATAATAACTATAATGTGTAGCTAAAAATGTAATTTTCTGCCCATTTATGGCATAAATTAAATTAAAATTACGGCTTATTTCATTAGGTTAGTATAAAACTATACCACTGTTATGACAAGTACCCATATAATATTATATCAAAAAGCACAGGTTCATTCATGAAAAAATTAATTATATCAGCGTTATTTACATTTTTAACCGCAGGCAGCTATGCCACCAATACTAATAATGATCAAATCAATCAAGCCGCCAATCAAGGTAATAAATCGCATAAAACTCATGCCAAAAAGCATACCACGAAAAAAAATACTAGCGCTACCAAATCAACAGGTGTACCAAAGCTACATTCTTATTCTGCATACTCAGTTGATGCTAATACTAATCAAATCATAATTAATAAAAATTCTGATGCTGTATTACCAATTGCGTCAATAACTAAAATCATGACTGCAATGGTACTGCTTGATTCAAAAGCGAACTTGGATGATTATGTAGAAATAACTAGCGATGATGTTGATACCCTGCGTAATACCTTTTCGCGTCTGAAAGTCGGCATGCAGTTACGTAGAAGAGATTTATTGCTATTAGCATTAATGTCATCTGAAAATCGTGCTGCTCATGCTATAGCACGCACAGCATATCCAGGTGGACTAAAAGAATTTATCAATCGTATGAATGCCAAAGCCAAAAGCCTTGGTATGACCAATACCAAATTCTTTGACCCAACTGGTCTTACGGTAGAAAACAAATCTACCGCTACCGATTTAGCAAAAATGGTTAAGGCAGCATATCAATATGACTTGATTCGTGAAGATAGTACAACTAAAGCCGCAGACGTAATGCTATCGCCACGTTATACCCATCGTTATGTAAATAGTGATGCTTTGGTACGTGGTGATAATCTACGAATTGAATTATCCAAAACTGGCTTTATTAATGAAGCTGGACATTGTTTAGTATTATATACCCTAGTTGGACAGCGCCCAGTTATTATGGTATTTTTAAATAGCCAAGGTAAGAGCGGTCGTTTTGTTGATGCTCTCGCAGTAAAACGTTATGTCGAAAATCAACACTAAAAATTTCAACTGACAAAAAATAACCCCACTGCAAAAGAATCAAGTGGGGTTATTATTATATTGGAAGATTTATGCAGTAAATTCTGCCATTACCTCTCCTAAACGTTTAATACCTTCTTCAATTTTATCTTCAGGCATATTTGAATAATTTAAACGCAAAAAGTTTTTATGTCCACCATTGGGAAAAAATGGTGCACCAGGTACAAAGGCAACTTTTTTCTCCAATGCCGCCACCAATAACTTAGCAGCATCAATACTCTCGTCTAATTCAACCCACGTAAATAATCCACCATTAGGGTTAGTGTGCTTAACCGTACTTGGAAAATATTTATTCATTGCATTGAGCATAATATCGCGACGTTTTTTGTAAACACTCACGATTTCTGCAATATGTTCATCCAAATCATGTTGATTCAAATAATATGCAACTTCGCGTTGCGTTAAAGTATTACATTGCAAATCAGAAACTTGTTTTAACATTGTGAATTTATTTAATAATTCCTGATCCGCACACATCCAACCAATTCGTAATCCTGGGCAGAATGTTTTAGAGAATGAGCCCAAGAAAATAACATGACCGGTAGTATCAAAACTCTTGATGGCAGGATTACGCTTACCATCAAAGATAACATCACCATATGGATTATCTTCAACCACTGGGATATTATATTTGACTGCCAATTCAACTAATTTTTTACGTCGTTCAATTGACATCGTAATACCCGTTGGATTTTGGAAGTCTGGAATAGTATAAATAAATTTAGGTTTGTGTCCAAGTTGGAGAATCTTTTCTAACTCTTCCATAATCATACCTTCATCATCCATTGGTACAGTTAGATATTTAGCATGAAACACATTAAATACATTAATTGCACCCAGGTAACTTGGATTCTCACAAATTATATAGTCACCATCATTTAAGAAAAGTTTAGCACAAAAATCAATCCCCTGTTGTGAACCAGATGTAATCAAAATATTATCTTTACTCGTTTTAACACCAGCATTCAGCATTCTTTCATTGGCAATAATTTCCCGCAATAAACCAAACCCCTCAGTTGGACTATATTGCAATGCAGAATAACCATCTTCATTAAGAATTTCTTGGGTTACTTTAGCTAGTTCTTGAATCGGAAAAAATTCTGGTGCTGGTAGTCCACCAGCAAAAGAAATCACATCTGGTTGCTCGGTAATTTTTAAGATTTCGCGAATCTCGGATGCGCGCAATGTTGCAGCTCGTGCTGATAACTCAAATTTCATTTAATACCTCTATTTCTAATCTAATAATTTCTCAACCGCAGATTTTACCAAATGTACTTGCACTCCATACACTACTTGTAAATTTTTGCTGTCTAATTTTATAATACCTAATGAACCTGTAGCTTTTAATTTAGCTTCATCAATAATTGCTGTATCATGTAAAACAATACGTAAGCGGGTAATACAATTATCCACTGCAATAATATTTTCTCTACCGCCCAATGCTGAAATAATCATGCTTGCCTGATCATTTTTAGTCAATGGTGCTACCACGATCGGCTTATCGCCAGAATTCTCAGCTGTTTCGTTCTGCCGTCCTGGAGTTGCTAAATTAAATTTCACAATCACGAGTTTGAAGGTAAAATAATATAAAGCAAACCATAACATCCCGAGTGGTAAAATTAAATACCACTTAGTTTGATTACCCTGTAAAATACCAAATACCACAAAGTCAATTAGATTTCCATCGGTATTACCAATTGTCACATGGAGTAATGATACGAGCATAAAACCAAGTCCCGTGTAAATCGCATGAATCAAATACAAATAAGGAGCGGTGAATAAAAATAAAAACTCTAATGGTTCAGTAATACCTGCAATCACACACGCAATCACACCACTAATCAAAACACCTTTTATCTGATGACGATTTTCAGGTTTAGCGGCATGATACATCGCCAATGCCGCACCTGGTAAGCCAAATAGGAAGGTCGGCATTTTACCCTGAGAGAGAAATTGCGTTGCTAATGGATTAAAGGCAGTCGTTTGCGGATCAGCCAATTGGGCATAAAATATATTAAGCGCACCATATACCATATGTCCATTGACCACCATTTCACCACCAGCTGGAGTAAAGCGAATTAACGCAACTAAAATGTGATGTAAACCAAATGGTAACAATAAACGCTCACCAGTACCAAACAGAAAGGGTGCAAATACACCAGTTGCAACCAACGAACGTCCAGCACTATTAATTAATCCTGCAATAGGGGGCCAAATAAATGGTAAAACCAACCCAACCAGACTTAATGTCATTGCGGTTACAATCGGGACAAACCGTGCACCTGAAAAGAATGACAGAGCATCGGGTAATTTTATGTTATAAAATCTTTGATGCAATTGGTAAACAATAATCCCTGCGATTATCCCCCCAAGCACCCCCATATCCACGGTTTGTACACCCAGAATAATAGTTTGTCCATTATTAACTAGTTCACCAGATTTAGCTAATAAATTTTGCTGTATTAATACAAAATTGGCTGCATTGTGCATCATATAAAAGCCAACTAGTCCAGCAAACCCAGCAACTCCTTTTTCATTTTTGACTAAAGCAATAGGAATCGCAACTGCAAATAGCGCGGGTAAATTCTGGAATCCAAATGCGCCAACCATCGACAAAAATTTGGCAATAAATACGACCACTGAATTATTTAGAAATGGTACTAATTCGGCTAACTGAGGAGAAGACAGCGCCGAACCAATACCAAGAAGCATTCCTAATGCAGAGAGTAAAGTCACTGGTAACATAAAAGCTTTACCTAAATTTTGGAAGAAATCCATAGAAATAAATTTACTCATTACATGCTTCCATTTTTAGCAATGCTTGTTCGATATCTGCAATTATCGTTGGTGCATCTAGTAACCCCAAAGCTAAACGAATGATAATTTTATCGCTCTTAGCTGCCGCAAAATGGGCAATTTCTTGCACCATGACTAAATTCTCAAAACCACCCCAACTAACAGTAATACTAAAAGTCTGTAAATTATCTATAAATACTTTTGTTTTGGCAGTACTCGTTGTTACCAACTGTAAAGATAGTAACGATGTAATTCCCGTAGTTTGTTGTTGGTGAATTTTCAGATATTCACCAGTGTATGCCAGCGGATGTAAAACTCTTTTTATCGCAGGATTATGCTGTAAATAATTAACTACTTCCTGAGTAATCTTAGCCGTTGCTTCCAAACGTGTCGGTAATGTGCGTAAACCACGCAACAATAAAAAGGCATCATGCGGACTAAGGACTGAACCACCCAATTTGTAACCTTGTTTATCTATTTGAGCTAATAACGCACGACTGCTAACCACCGCACCAGCAATCACATCACTATGTCCACCTGTATATTTAGTCAAAGAATAAACTGCAACATCGAATCCTAACTGTAATGGTTTTTGTAACAACGATGTCATACACGTATTATCAATGATAGTTATAATATTATGCTCTTTAGCAAAACTAGCTACTTTTTGCAAATCAACGGGGGCAAATGTCATACTACCAGGTGATTCGGTATAAATAACTTTAGTTTTGCTAGTAACATGAGCTGCCAAGTTCACCACTTGCTCCGTCTCAATAATCGTAAAAGTAATTCCAAATTTGGCTAAGGTCGCTAAATATGCGCGCGTTGGTCCATAGACATCATTAATTACTAAGACATGGTCGCCAGAAGATAATACCGCAAATAATGTTGCAGCAATCGCACCCATACCCGATGAAAAAACACGGCAATCTTCGCCACCATCAAGTTTAGCTAATTTTTCTTCTAGTATCCGTGTCGTTGGATTGTTACCACGAGTATAACAATAAGCCTCTTTTTGCCGATTACGATATTGAATGTAATCATCCAAAGAATCAAAGTGAAAAATTGAACTTTGATAAATTGGTGGATTAATCGCGTGGTTATGATGTGTATTATCAGTTAAACAGATTAATTTATCAGTTGCAGATATTATAGTATTCATGAAATAATTCCCTATCAAATTAAGTAGTTATTTTAGCATAACTAGTATCTAGCCGAATTAGCTGCCATTTATATTCGCATGCATAAATCACTTACCGCATTTAGCAATGATTAAATATTACTAATTATGCAACACTTTCACAGCTTCAAATCGCATTCACTAGCTCGCAGAATATTTATTTGCTAGCATCTCACAGTAATCCCAAGGGAAATTTCACATAAACAATAGCTATAGTTTACAAAATTACTAAATTTTTCTTGACAATTAGTTCAAACTTGAATTATTATATCGCTAGGAGAAACAATTAGGAAATCCAATGATCTTTTTAAAAACTATGCGCAAACTAGCTGAGGCCTTTCAAAGTTTTGAACAATTATCTTCAAAACATATTCGCACTCTTGGTCTAACTCCTGGACAGTTTGATGTTATTGCAACCTTGGGCAACCAACCACCAATGACATGTAGTGAGTTAGCAGAGAAAACGCTTATGGTAAAAGGTAATTTGACAGTAATTTTGGATGGTTTGGTTAAAAAAGGATTAATTACACGAACGACCAATCCAAATGACGGACGTAGTCTAATTATCAGTTTAACCCCAGCGGGTGATAATGTATTCAAAGAAGTATTCCCTACCCACTTAAAATACTTACAACCTCTTATCAAGCAGTTTGACATACAAGAACTAGGTGAGCTTGACAAACGATTAACTAAGTTTTGTCAGCAAATAGAAACATTTTCAAAAAATTTAAAATAAGGACATAATCATGACTAAATTACTAGTAATAACTGCGCATCCTGCTCCTGTTGAATATTCTAAATCACAACGTGTTGCAGAAAAATTTGTTGATACATATGTAGCGCAAAATCCAAATACTGAAGTTACTAAAATTAATCTCTATGATCTTGATGCTCCAGATGTAGACCGTGTTGTCTATAGTGCATTTGGACACTTAATGAATGGTGGTAGTTTTGAAACTTTGACTACCGAACAACAACAAGCATTGGGTAAACGCCAAGAGGTAATAACTCAATTTATGGAACACGATCGTTATGTATTTGTGTCACCAATGTGGGAGTTTAGTTTCCCAGCTGTGTTGAAAAAGTATCTTGATATTGTGTGTGCTGCGCGCCAAACATTCCAATACAACGAATTAGGTATGCCTGTTGGTTTGCTAACTGGTAAAAAAGCGATTTACATCCAAGCTAGTGGTGGTAATCATACCAAAGATTTTATTGTTAACCGTCGCCCACTAGTCGCACAACACGAAAACGCAACCGTTTTATTACCAACTTTTGATACTTTTGGTAATTATGGTGAACCAATTGTACGCGCTACATTAGCAATTATGGGTGTGTTGGACTATCAACACATTATGGTACACTCACAAAGTATGCCTCATGCTGCGGAAGATTCACTTAATGCATCATTACAACAAGCAGAACAAGCTGCATCACAATGGTAATTGGTAACTAGTATTTTTTATTAAGGAAATATCATGAAAAAACTATTAATTTTACTTGCTACTTTTAGTAGCCTAACATATGCCGCTGAAACAACTTCAGTATATACATTAGACAATACCCATAGCTTTGTCGAGTTTAACTACAACCATTTTGGCTACTCAAATCCATCTGGTAAATGGTTAGCAAATGGTACTATTAATTTAGACGACAAAGATGTTGCCAAAAGTAAGGTAGATATCACGATTCAGGTAGAATCTATCGTAACTGGAGTACCAGCTTTAGATCATCATTTATTAAGTGCTGACTTCTTTGATGCAGAAAAATATCCAACTGCAACCTTTGTAAGTAGTAAAATCACCGATGTAAAACATAAAGGCAAAAGCTTTAAATTGGTTGGTGATTTAACATTACACGGTGTGACTAAACCAGTTACATTGGATGTAGTTGCAAATGAGCATAAACCAAATCCAATGTCACAACGTGATACAATTGGCTATAGTGCTACTGGATTGATCAAACGTTCAGATTTTGGTTTGGGTATGTTTGTGCCTGCAGTTAGCGATGACGTTAAATTAAATATCCAATTAGAGGTGCGCCTACCAAAACCGCAAACTAAATAATTTTTAAAAGGCAGCATCACATGACCAAACCAATCATTAAAACTGTGTTTTGGGATCTAGATGGGACACTAATTGATAGCGAACATCTGCATGCTGATGCTGCATTCATAGCGTTTGAGCGCTTAAATATTCCGCTAATTACACATGAAATTACACCAGGAATAGAAAATAAACTAGCATTTGCTGAATTAACTGGTTTAGATTTACGAAATGATTTAAATCACCGTCTCTTTGAGAAATGGGATAGATTGGTAGTTGATTTAGTACTTGAAGAAATTAATATCAATGACGCTATTCACCAATCATTAGAACTCTTTACCCATTTTAATTCATTAGGCATAACTCAAACAGTCGTGTCAAACTCTTATCTGCGCTTAGTAAAACATAGTTTACAACAACTTGGGATTATCCATCAGGTTCATCAAATCCACGCGCGCGACATGGTAACACATGGTAAACCATCCCCCGAATTATATAATAATGCTTTACGTGGACAAATGAATCAACAAGCAAATTGTTTAGCCTTTGAAGACAGTAATACGGGAATAAAAGCGGCGCAATCTGCGGGCATTGTGGTTGTCGGGATAGGAAAAGCCAATCGAAACATTCTTGAACTAGATCCACAGCAAGATAGCTGGTTAAATACACTTAATCAATATTACCAATTTTAGAATTAGCGATCAACTTTTATCTATTCAGCAAATTACTAACGTTTTAATTTGTCATGCTACAAATAAAACCATGTATTTTATAGACGCAAAAGAGATAACATCAATAGGTTACTCGAATTATGTATCTATAAATGATCCAACTTGAATGAAAAAGCAGATCAATGATCTGCTTTTATTAGTTACTCTCTGATTTAGTGACGCTTACTGTGTGAGTAATCACGACGATTTCTCAACTCATCATAATCACCATTGTATTGACGACTTTGGTCATGTGCAATGTGACGCTGTTTATGTGGGCGATCATCTTCATAATAATCATTATCATCGTAATCATCATGATAATCATTGACATGTACATGGTTTACATTATTATTTTTTCTTCGCGATAGGAGTGCAAAACCAAGACCAGCAAAAATTAATGCACCAAGTCCAAATAACCAGTATCCAACATCTGACCCACCATCATCAATTACCGTAGTTGTATTATTGGTAACATTTTCAGTTGGTTGCCCATTAGAACCATCACCACTGTAGCTACTGCCACTACTATAACCACCTCCGCCACCATTTGCATAAGCTACGCTAGGAGTAGAGTTATGATCAAAAATAGCATTAAATAAAGCCGTCGCAGCAATACCACCAATTATCCCCTCGGTTAAACCAGTCCAAAAACCACCATTACTGTAGCCATTATTCCAACCACTATTCCAGCCATTACCCCAACCGACAGGTCCTTCATTCCAACCACGATATTGAGGCGTATTACCATTCCAACCATCGCCATTGCCTACGTTACGATTTACATTAACCGTATCATTATTCAATCTGTCACTTCCTGTGCGATAGCTATTATTTCCACGATAATTCTCTCCACCACTACGGACATGCTCACCACCATGGTAACTATTCGTATGTAATTGATGATCACCACCAAGATTTACATTTCTAACCTCCGCGAATGCAGAATTAACACCTAAAAATGCAAGAACCATTAAGCCTAAACCAAGCGTGTTTTTTTTCATTTTTTAACCCTTTTATTCTATATATAATCACATATCGTAATATTTTAACATATTTTCAATTTTACTAAAAATTATTGTATAAACTACATACATTTTGTAAGTTAAGCCACCATTTTATTATAGCTAAAGATTCCATAAACTAATCCACCCCAGATACCTCACACAGCATTACACCAACTTGGTAAAATAGCACCTGAATCATCAACAGGAATCTTCATGGACAAATTTATCCACGCATTATCAAATCTATTAAACCCAAAACAAATTATTAGCGACGAACTCTTGCGCTATGCCTACGCTACCGATGCTAGCCTTTATCGCATGATTCCCCAATTAGTACTTCTTGTAAATACAGAGTATGAAGTACAACAAATTATTAATTATGCTCACCAATATAAAATCCCACTAACTTTTCGGGCAGCAGGAACAAGTCTATCTGGACAAGCGGTAACCGATCAGGTTTTAGTCGTCCTGAATAATTCTGGCTGGTCACAATATCAGATCATCGCGAATGGTACGCAAATAAAGCTTGAACCAGGTATTATTGGTGCCCACGCTAATAACTATTTGCATGCATATAAGCGTAAAATTGGTCCAGATCCTGGCTCAATTAATTCAGCAAAAATTGGTGGCATCATCGCGAATAATTCAAGTGGCATGTGCTGCGGAACAAGCAAGAATAGCTATGCAACCTTAGCTAGTTTACGAGCGATCTTTGCAGATGGTAGTATTTTGGATACGAGTAATGAGCGTCAAATAGAAATATTCAAGCAACAACATAGTCATCTCATCCATGGTATCATGCACATCCGTGGGCAAATCATGGCAAAACCACAGATAATTGATTTCATTCGTAAAAAATTTGCCATTAAAAATACTAGCGGATACAGCCTAAATGCATTTTTGGATTATCAAGAGCCAATTCAAATTATAGAACGTTTACTGATTGGCTCAGAGGGTACGCTAGGTTTTATTAGTAATGTCACACTCAACACGGTACCAGATGAACCCTGCAAAGCGCTAAACCTAATTTATGGGAATATTAGTGAACTATGTAATCTCACCATAGCGATTGCGCAATATGATATTTCTTCCATTGAATTATTAGATCAATTGTCTTTACAATCAGTTCGACATATTAAAGAATTGCAACCCTACTTATTAGATGTAGATAATAGCAGTGGTGCAATTATGGTAGAACTAACGGGAGCTAATGAAAGCGAACTTTTACATAAATTAACTGCCGTAAATAAAATCATTGCAAACAGTAATATTTTACATCAAACTGGATTTACCCAAGATAAAGCGATTAGTGAAATATTATGGCAAGCACGTAAAGGAGTTTTACCAACTATTGCGGGACAGCGTCCGTTAGGTTCTAGTGTCTTAATCGAAGATGTTGCCGTAACTATTGAGCAACTAGCTAGATTAATTGCCGATTTACGACAAATGTTTATTAAATATGCGTATTCAAATGCAGCAATTTTTGGTCATGTATTGTCTGGTAATATTCATTTTGTATTAACGCCCAATTTTACTAACCCTGAAGAACTGCACAATTACGAGCTGTTTATGAATGAGTTTACCATCCTCGTTGCGCAAAAATATGGTGGTTCATTAAAAGCCGAACATGGTAGTGGACGCAACATTGCACCATTTGCAAAACTGGAATGGGGTGACGAATGTTGGAATATTATGTGGCAAATTAAAGAACTCTTTGATCCACAGAATATCTTAAATCCTGATGTCAAATTAACGCGGGATAACACATTACATTTACATAATCTCAAAGAGTTACCCGCAATTGATGCACAAATAGATCAATGTATGGAATGTGGCTTCTGTGAATCAGTGTGCCCATCACGCAACTTATCGCTAACGCCGCGCCAACGAAATGCCGTCATGCGTAAGATTGTCACCCTAGATAAGAAACAGCGCAAAATTTGGTCGAAGAAATTTACTTATTATGGTATTGAAACCTGCGCCACCACTGGCATGTGTCAACAATCTTGTCCCGTTGGTATCAATACGGGTGAATATATGTTAAGCTTGACCAAACCACACAATAAAGCAGTTAATCATGCGAAACAAATTAATCAGACCAAAAGTAAGCTCAATAAAGCAAATATGGTTGCCCGCATTATTGGTAAACAATCATTGCAATTTGTGACGCAAAAAATGCATAATTCTTTTAAGAATATACCAGTTTATCTTGATACAACGCCAAAAACGCAAAAGAATAATTTCACCACTACACCAAGCATAACTAGTGGTGGCGTGATGTTATTACCTGCCTGCCCTAACCGTATCTTCAGTAATTCGCAAGGTATGCACAGTTATCCAAGCCAATTATTGCTGGAACGTATGGGATATAATGTAAAATATCCACCACAATTAGACAAACAATGCTGTGGGCAGATGTATCATTCACAGCATAATGATAAGCAACAACAGCGTAGTATAGCCAAATTACGTGAAGCGGTAGCAACCAATGAATTACTATTAATTGATAATAGCTCATGTGCAAATTTTGCTAAGCAATTTGACTTACCAACCATGGACATTAATCAATTTGTTGCCGAGCGGATTGTACGCTCACGTATCCAACGCAAGTTTGATAAGATTGCAGTTCATTTTGACTGTAGTACAACTAAATCTAATTTAACCAGCCTTTACCATGAAATCTTAAATCTGTGTGCTTATGAAATAGTTGTCCCAGATGGAATAAAATGTTGTGGTTTTGCAGGCGACAAAGGATTCACAACCCCTGAACTAAATGCGAGTAGTTTAGCAAATTTACAACCACAAATTGCAGGTTGCCAAATCGGCGTAAGTTTTAATCGTAGTTGTCAGATTGGTTTACATCACCATAGTAAAATGGAGTATATGTCATTTATTGAACTAATATTATATTGTTTTAAATAATTAGTTGATTGACTATCTAATTGCTATAACTAACAATGATTACAGCAATAGAATAAAACGAGGTTGGTATTCTTACCAACCTCAATTATTACAGATTAAGATTAATTCAATCCAGAATATTTCAATAATGCATCTAATTCTGGCTCTCGCCCCATGAAAGCAGTGAAATTGGTCATCATTGAACGTAAACTACCCTGACTTAAAATTTCTTGGTGATATTTAGCACCTAATTGACGAAGCTCACTACCAGATTTACCATCAAAAATACTAAACACATCACATGCCAACACCTCCGCCCATTTATAACTATAATATCCTGCAGCATAGCCACCAGCAAAGATATGTCCAAAGCTATTGGCAAAACGGTTGTATGCAGGAGGGATAACTACCGCGATTTGCTGACGTACCTCATTTAGTAATTGTAAATAATTGTCCGTCAATGGATTGAATTCGCTATGTAAGCGTAAATCAAAAATAGCAAACTCCAACTGGCGCAACGTCATTAAGCCTGATTGATAATGGCGAGAAGCTAGTACTTTATTAAAGAGTTCTAGAGGTAATACCGCACCACTTTGACTATGCTCAGTGATAGTTTGTAGAATTTGATAATTCCATGCAAAATATTCCATAAATTGCGATGGTAATTCCACCGCATCCCATTCGACACCATTGATACCCGCAATAGCTGGATTATTAATTCGCGTTAATAAATGATGTAACCCATGCCCCATTTCATGGAATAGCGTTTGTACATCATCAAAAGTTAGTAAACTTGCTTTATCTTGTACTGGAGCGGTAAAGTTACAAACAATATATGCAATTGGCAATCGAGATTCACCATTGTCAAAATTACGATCAGCAGCGGAATTCATCCATGCACCAGGCTGTTTACCACTACGAGCATAAAGATCAAAATAAATATAGCCGATTATATTATCATTTTGGATTACACTATACCCTGTAACATCAGGATGCCAAACTGGCATTTCTGGATTCACCTGTAGGCTAATTGCAAATAATTCATTCAATAGCGCAAACAATCCCGTAAATACTTTGGGTAACGGAAAGTACTGTTTTAACTCATTACTAGAATAACTGTATTTATGCTGTTGTAACTTCTCGCTATAATAAGGAATATCCCACGCCATTAGTTCATCAAGACCATCGCTATCTTTAGCGAATTTCCGTAATTCCAGCATATCATTTTCCGCAAATGGACGTGCTTTATTTGCTAGTTGATATAAAAACTCTAATACTTGCGATGAGCTTTCTGCCATTTTATTAAACAATGATAGTTCGGCATAATCAGTAAATCCTAATAATTTAGCCTTATCATTACGTAAGCGTAAAATATCTTGAATAAGACTAGCGTTATTAAATTTACCATCATTACTTAGCTCACTTGCACGTGTCACATAGGCATAATATAATTCTTGGCGTAATGCACGATTATCCGCATATTGCATAATTGGCAGATAACTTGGCATATGTAAACTAATTTTATAACCTTCTTTACCTTCTGCTTCTGCCAATGATTGATAAAAGTTAAGACTATCTGCGGGAACACCTGCCAATTCATCTAAAGAAACATAGCGCGAATAACTGTCTGTCGCATCCAAAACATTATGCTCAAATTTAGTGCTTAGTTCTGATAATTCAGTCTGGATTTGCTTAAATTGCTGTTGCCCAGCGTCTGACAAGGTAATACCACTCAAACGAAAATCACGTAATTCATTATCAATTACTTTCTGACGTTCAGGACTTAAATGTGAATATTCATTATCTTTGATTGCTTGAACATGACGATACAATGCCTTATTTTGTCCTAAATTCACATATAATTCAGTAATCTGTGGTTGAAATTTCTCATGTAAAACTCGTAGTTCAGGACTATCCTTTACACTCTGTAAATGTTCAGTAACGCCCCACCAACGATTTAATACCAATAAATGATGTTGTAATGGTTGCATGATATTATCCCAGCTACTGGTTGATTCTTCTGCTAAGTTACTAACACAGTCATTCATGTCCTTAATCGCTGTCGTCAAATTATTCTCTAGTTGCTCAATCGTTAGATCATTAAATGGTATAAAATAACTCATTCTAGCTATCCTCTTTCTATATTGTTAATACCGTATTTTACTCGACAATCTCAAGGTAATAACATCAAAATATTTTTCATGTGCGTTAGATTAATAAAAATTATCTTATTTCATAACTAATTTCATTATAAATCTTCAAATACGAGGATCATTATGATAGAATTCTAGCGTATAACTGAATCAATTCATATAACTTTCTAAAGATTATCCTATGCTCCATGCTATCCATAAAAACTTCTATCTAAATGCTATAACTTTCTGTCAATTGGTCGAAATTGGCTCATTCACTGGTGTAGCCAAAAAAATGGAAATTAGTCAACCTACCGTAACTAGGCGGATCGCAGCACTTGAAGAAAGTCTTAATCTTATCTTAATCAAGCGCAATACCAAATTACTATCTATTACAGAAGTCGGTAGAAGATTTTATGAGCTTTTTGCCTCGCAAGAAAAAAATCTAGTCGAGGCATTACACTCATTTTCAGATGAGAGTCTAAATAATGAGATAACGATTAATTTATCAATCCCCACTGGTGTTGCTAATCATATTATTTCACCACGGATTACCTTGTTTACACAAAAATACCCAAATGTTAATCTTAATATCTTTTACCAAAATCGGGAAATTGATTTAATTAAAGAACAGATTGATATTGCTGTTATACGACAAATGCCCAAACAGCAAACAATCAAAGTAAAAAAAATTTATAATGCTAAAATACATTTATATAGCACCCCCAAATATCGTAGCATGTATGGCGACCCTAAATCATTGGAAGATCTGGTAGCGAATCACCACGTGGCAAATGGAATTCAAGATGATAAAATTCTATTTAAAACCTTAGTCTATGATGAGAATGGTAGGATAATCGAGTTTCAATACAAGACCCAGATTCATGTAAATACGATAGAATCCGCATTATTACTAGCACGTAACGGACATTTATTGGTGCCTGGCTCAGATCTTATGTATAAAGAACAAATATTGCGTGGTGAATTATTTAAAGTTTTACCACAATATAGTTTCTCAGGTACTGAGCTCTATATTGCACGAATCGATGGAGCACATCATCCGTTAATCAATGAATTGGTACAATTTATTGAACAGTGTTTTATCTAATTAATCTAGTTAGCATGTAAACAAAATAAATATCAAATAACATTAATGCAATTATACATCAGTATATTATAGCATCAAAACAGGTAATTTAGATTTGTATTAACTACATAACAAAAAGGACTTCCCTAGTGAGAAGTCCTTATGTAAACTCGCCTAAACACTACTGAGGATAATTCATTAAAATAACTTGTTTGATTCGGTCTATTAAGTTTAATCAATTTATGCCACTCATCAGGTATTAAGCGAGCTTATTTGTTTAGTTCAAATAATGCAATCGATTCAACATGTGAGGTATGCGGAAACATGTTCATGATTCCAGCCTTCACCAAAGTATATCCTTTAGCATTCACTAAAATGCCTGCATCACGAGCTAGAGTTGCGGGATTACATGAGACATAAACAATTCTCCTTGGTGCTGATTGTGGCGTAATTGATTGTACCAATTCCATCGCACCATCACGCGGTGGATCAATTAACCATTTGTCAAATTGTCCCAATTCCGATACCCATTTTTCATTAATTGTAAATAAATTACATACTTGATAGGCAACTTTATCTTCCAAGCCATTATACGTTGCATTTTGTTTAGCGCGCTTAACCAACGCATCTGCACCCTCAATTCCAACCACTTGTTTGGCATGTCTAGCAATTGGCAACGTGAAGTTACCAATACCACAGAAGAAGTCCGCAATAACTTCATTTGCTTGTGGTTCTAATAAATCCATTGCTAAACCAACCATCTCTTCATTTATATATGGATTAACTTGCGTAAATTCACTCGGATAATAAGGCATTTCAATCGTAAAGCGTTTAATTTCATAACTTAAACGAGGAGCTTCCTGCGGATAAAATGGATAACAAGTTTCTGGACCTTTGGGTTGTAACCAAATTTGCAATGCCATTTCTGCACTTGTATTATTATCAACCATTTGACGAATTAAAGCCTCATCTTCACTAGATAAGGCATCCATATTACGAACCACCAAAATTGTCACATGACGACCTACCGCAACTTCAATTTGTGGTATCCGCTCACGAATACTTAATTGACTGATCAAATCACGTAATACAGGAATCAAATTCGACACATGTTTAGGTAACACTAAACACTCATGCATATCAGCTACATATGGTGATGATTTCTCGCGGAAACCAACCAATGCACCACCTTTTTTAATCACATAACGCGCAGATAAGCGTCCACGGTGGCGATACCCCCAAGCAACACCTTTAACTGGCGGTAAAATTTCACTAGCTTCAACACCACCCAAATGTTTTAAATTATCAATTAGTACTTGCTGTTTAATACGAATTTGCTCTTCAAAACTAACATGTTGCATTGAACAACCACCGCACATACCAAAATTTGGACACTCTGGTGTTACGCGTTCAGGACTGGGTTGTAGAATCTCAATAATTTTAGCTTTATCAAAGCTTGGTTTACGCTTGGTAATTGTAATTAAGACCTCTTCACCAGCCAATGCACCATCCACAAAAACTGTTTTGCCATCTACTCTGGCAATACCCTTGCCCTCATAATCAACCGATTCTATAATTACTCTTAATTGATCTGTCATTTATTTCTTACTTTCAAAGCATTTTAAATAACCATAATTGTATCATGATGAATATCATCTACATTTACTATGGTCATATAAAACATATTTAATTGAAACTTATAAATAAAATAGGCAGCAATTAA
>RXKA01000113.1 GCA_003962985.1 Pseudomonadota bacterium
CACAAAACAACACAACAACACAACAACGATCATATCTCCCTCCATTAGCCTTGCGCATAATTATGCAATGGGCTCTACGGAGTTTTATCTAACATTACCTACATATACACAATTCATATCTATTACCAACTAGTAGTATACAAAAACATCAAAGTTACTATTAGCAAAAGTAATTAAAATTAACTAGATAGCTAGCTAGATTACCTGTAGGTCTGCTATAATGCAAACCAATAAAATAAATTATTAATGAAGAAAATATTATGTTATATATCTGTGCTACACCGATTGGTAATCTCAATGATATTACCTTACGTGGATTAGAAATTTTAAAAACTGCTGATATTATATTATGTGAAGATACAAGAAACAGTGCAAGGCTATTACATCACCATGGAATTGATTCAAAAAAATTAGTTGCCTTACATGATCATAATGAGAATGAGGTTAGTACGCGGGTTATTGAATGGTTAGAGCAAGGATTAACCTTGGTGCAAATTAGTGATGCTGGAACCCCTGGGATTTCAGATCCTGGTGCTAGATTGTGCAATATGGCATTTGAGCATGGATTTATGCCTCGTCCGCTACCTGGTGCATGTGCTTACATCAGTTTATTATCTGTTAGTGGTCTAGTAGATATTCCTAGCTTATTCTTTGGCTTCCTACCTAGTAAGAGTACACAGCGTTGTAAACAAATGGAAACATGGCGTGATGTTGATTATGCAGTTGTAATTTATGAATCACCCCATCGAATTTGTGAATGTATTGATGATATTATTAGTACATTAGGTGCTGATAGAGTATTGGTAGTCGGCAGAGAGTTAACCAAACAGTTTGAGACCATTGTTAAAATGACCGCCCAAGAGTATCGTGAGTTTTTACATGCGGATTCTAATCAGCAACGTGGCGAATTTGTAATTAATATTTTACCACTAGATAGCAGTGCCAATGATTCGGAACAATTAACTGCTGAACAGTTAAAAATAGTTAATCTATTAGCATCCGAGTTACCAACCAAAAAGGCAGTTAATTTAACGGCAAAAATTTGCGGCGGTAATAAAGACTTATTGTATAACTATTTACTAGCACAGAAAGATAACAAGCAGTAAATGACAGGAAGAGTATATATGCTCTCAAATCATAAGTACAAAAATTGGCGTGAATTATATCATTTATGTTATAGAATACCTTTTGACAAGGTCAACGAGGCAGGTAAACTGTGGAGCCGATTTCAACAAGAAGATACATGCATACCAGAAATGGTTACAAATCTAAATAATACTATAAAATATTTCAAAAATGAAAATATTGCTATGGGGGATCTGTTCGCAAAACTGTTCCAGCAATATAGCTAATACACTAAAATATTTAAATCTGGATAACTGCTTCTCAAGTATTATTGGCTATGATGATATATCATTAAATAACCAAAAGCCTAATCCTGCTGGATTTCTGAAGTGCCTTGAAAACATTCGGTTTAATAATGCTAATGTAATTGTCTATATTGGGAGTCACCAAGGAGATATTAATTTTGCATACAACGCCAAAATTGAGCTCAGTAAAATAAACCGAGACTTGAGTATTAAAACAATTGCAGTATCATATAGTGGAGCAATTCCAGAAAATTGGCTAGTAAAAGCTGATTATATAGCTAAAACACCTGATGAAATAAAATCAATTGTTAAATTAATTATAGAAGAGGCAGGGCATGTCATAAATCCTGCGCTTTCTACTAATTAGTGCTATTTAAATTAAAAATGACCTGAGCATAATATTTATGATTCTATAGATTTTGAGATATTTGATATTTCTTTTAGAAAAGATTGAATATATTCAATCTCACAATAATAATCTGCAGCAGCATATTCTTGTGGATCTCCCAAAAACACTGAAACATTGGCGTTATTTAAAGTGTCAAAGTCATTAGCATCATTACCGAATGCAATAACCTCAGAGAAATTTACACCTAGTTTCTTTAATGATTGATGTTTATTATCCAACTGTGGAGTGATGTCGTAGAAGTTATCTTTTTTGTGGTAATTGATATGTAATTTGTATCCATTTTTCGAAAGAAAAGCATTTACTTTGCTTGTGGAACTACCGTCTAAAATTAGTATTTTAGATATTCCACTATTAATAACATTTTCTTCTGAGTCTTCAAAATCATCAGACAGAGATTTAACATAATTGTGGAAAGAATGCGGAATATTAGAAAAAGAATATTGCCATGTGCTATCTAGAATGTAAGGAATATATTCTTTTCTTAGGAAAGAGATTATTTCATGTGCAATTTCTTTTTTGAAAAAATTACAGAAGATCATGGAATCCTTTTGCCATGCCATTCCGCCATTGCACCCAATCATAAGACAGTCTTGTAAAAGTGCTGGTATCAAAGGTAACATATCCCTAACCGGTCTAGCAGACGCAAAGATGACTTCGTTTGATTCGCTTATACGCAAGATTTCTTTATAGATTCCTTCGTTGATAGGCATACCATTATGTACTATTGTACCGTCTAAATCAAAAACATATACTGCCATATTTTTTACTCCATAACGATGTTACATATTTGAAAGGTGTGGATAGCATCAGCATTGACTAAGTAATACAAAGTTTTAACAAATATAATACGTGTCTATTTAAACATAGTAATACTTTTTAGTCATAACACTTAATTAAAGATTTTAAAATACACAATTCACACCAGATTTTCTGTCTAATTGATATGCTCTGTTTCTAATACTGATTGTGCTGTGATACGGATTATATACTCGCTATTATACAACAAATTGGTGATGTGATACTATATTTTGAATATAGTGATTATTATGGTTAATATATTATTATATATTTACCCTACGCTTTTTATTGTTTTTATGCTTATGGTCATTGCTTATTTATACGGCGATCAGATATAAACTTGCAAAAAATAAGCGGTCATGTTCTCATGATACCGCTGTATTCAAGTTTTCATACCCAGCAATCCAAAATATATTGAAACATTATTAATTTAGTGCTGACTAATGGCATATCGACAGATATTAATTAAATTTATAGCATTTGATTTTTAATCAGAAATCAGATACAGAACACAATTAACAATACTTTTGAATAAAATCGAAATTATTATGGTTGTGCTGTACTTTTTTCATCAGTGTATGTTGTTACAGTTAAATATTATGCTGTAACACCTCATCAAAAGTATATTCTTTAATGATTTTGCCATCACGGTATACCGTTTCTAAGAGTATTCTTCCTTGTTCTGGCACTTCTGTATCGCGAGCAGAACCAATCTCTCCATTTGGCATTATATATGTTGTAACATGACCTTGTAATGATTGTTTTTTCAAATCAGTTATTGGACGCTTTAATAGTTCATGCCATTCTTTACCATCATAAATTGCGGTAGCTTTCATTGAGAATGAGAATTCATCACGTCCAGCATCATGAGTTAATCCACTGCCCATACCAAACACGATATTTTCTAGGCTAATGCGTGCTTTATCCAGACGGGCAACAATATGGCGTAAACTGTCGTTATTGATACCATCACCTTGGATGACACCTATATATGATGGTAAAACTTTATAACCGTATTTATTAACAGTGTAACCAAATTGCTCCATTAGGATTTTAATTACTTCTAGACACATCGTTAGTGGATCACCAGAGTCAGGACGCACTACAACGCGTGCACCTTTTTTACCTAATTCGATGATACGTTGTTTAAATATTCCACCGATATAGTCACGAGTTAAACGATAAATATCGTAGGTATCGCCAACGATTGAAACAATTGGTGCACCTTCACCTTTGGCTACTTTTTCTTCCAGAAGTGAAATCATCATTTCCACTGCAGCTAAATCATCCTGTTTATGTGGATCAGACCATGCACACATAACACTGTGCTCAGATGCCGTTACGCTCATACCATAATTTTTATTTGTATTGTAGTAGTGCTTGATATTACGATTCGCTTGTGCACAATCGGTACCATTAAAACCAGCGGCTAAATGCGCCATACCAGCCAAAATATCTGCCTCATAGCTATCAGCACCACGAGAACCAAAATTATGTAGATGGAAATTAACCTTACCACGTTCACCACAATGTTTAATCATGATACCATCCAAATAGCGGTACAAATCATATGAGATAGATGCGACAGTAGTCATTTTCCAGCATACACGTTGAAACATAGTTTCAATATACGAAGTTAGCCATGAACAATTAGGATCTGTATTTACGATAGTTACAGTTGCAACACCTACCGGAATTAGACTTCCTTCTGGTACTGCTTTGATTTCTAGTGGTAAATAACCATTATGCTTTTCTAAGAGATATTCCCAGCGTTTACGGTCAAATGAATATCCTTGTGCTGTAAATTCTTGTTCCGCTTCATCAATCATCCATGCTTCAACAGGCTGATTTACATATTCACGGATAGCATATTGATGTCCCATTGCTTTTACGTAGTCAGTATAGCGGTTAGCTCTTCTTGGAACAATGGTTGAAAATACATATTCGATATTTGGTGGCAACATGCGACCATGGTCATTTTTATACGAATCAATATCAAGAATAATATTACGTGGCAGTGATGGTTTCATTATATAAAGCTTTATCAATAGATTTAACAGGGTCAATTTTACCTGATTTTGCTATTAGCGCTTAACCTTTTATCTAAAGAATATACAATCTTGAACATTTGATATATGAGTGATAGTGTTAACATACTGTTTTTATATGATATTAATAATGTTCGTTTATCCAAATATACATTCTTCATTGTAATACTTTACTAGATGAAAAACTATATAATTTCAACATGATAACCTATAAGATGATTATAAAATTGCGTCTAATTGATATTTATGCTAAAGTTTAGTTCTAACGTTATCTTTTTTTAAGATAATATTATATGTCGCAACGAATCTCAGTCAGTTTGATGATAATAATGGTATTAATTTGGGCATTACCTGCAATGTCAACAGATATTTATTTACCATCTATGCCTGCTATGGCGGCGTATTTTCATGTTAAATTAAGTATCATTCAATATACCGTTTTTTTCTATACCATTGGGTTTAGTGTTGGTGCATTATTTTTTGGTCCTGTGTCGGATCGTATCGGTCGTCGCCCTGTTATTTTGATAAGTATGTTTCTCGCTATTTTTAGCACTTTCACCGCGATGGTTTTTGGGGAATTATATCTATTATTTATTGCGCGGTTTTTGCAGGGTGTTGCGATGGTTGGATTGGGCTCAACTATGAGAGCCGTGATTCGTGATATTTGTCCTGATATAAAAACTATGGCAAAATTTGGATCCGTATTAGGAATCGCGATACCGATAGCATCGGCATTGGCGCCTGTGATAGGTGGTTATATTGAAAAATACTTATATTGGCGGTTAAGTTTCGCTTTTATTTTAGTGTATTTATTGATATTTGTTGTTTATCTTCTAAAAGAATTACCCGAAACTAATCATAATAAATTGGAGCGTTCGTTACGCTATTTATTTAATGATTATTCTCATGTTTTATTAAATCGTGATTTCTTCCGTTATAATTTGATTACAGCTTTTGCTATTTGTTCTCTACTTGGTTATTTAACGATTTCACCATATCTATTACAAGTCAAAGTTGGGTTATCCCCAGAACAATTTGGCTATACCAATCTCTTAATTTCAATTACCTTGATTGCTTCTAGTTACTTAAACACCAGAATGATTTACCGTCGTAGCATTGATAGATTATTGAGAATTGTTGTGGTTTTTCTGGGGATTGCTGGCGCGTTATTCTTTGTTTTTGGTATGTTTGATATCCATAATTTATATTCAATCTTGTGTCCTTTAGTAATCATGATTATAGGTTGTGGTTTTATCTCACCCAATGCAAGTGCTGGTGGCTTAGGGATTTTTACCAAAAATGCTGGAACAGCGGGATCGGTATATTCATGTGTGCAGATGCTTGGCGGTTCGGCTGGCAGTGGCTTTATCACATTAGTTAGTCATCATTTTAGCGATTATATGCAGCCTTTGATGGGGCTGGGTGGTCTAATTATCATTTTAGCCGTGATTGGATTGATATTTACCAATCAATTGATACATCGTAGTAGAGTATCAATTGATTAATTTGTCAGTATAATTATGCTAAATAATCAAATACCTGATAACAGCATGCGGCATTAATATAGGTTATACTCTTAATTGTTTGCATTCCAGCTCGTTCATGAGCATGACCAAAGATAACGTATTTTGGCTTTATGCTGTCGATTCTCCGTTTTAAGTATTTACAACCGACATGCCGATTAATCATGCTAATTTTATCCATAACTCCATATGGTGGTACATGACTTACTATAATATCGCAATCTCGTGGGATAGTGTAATATATATCATCACGCTCGACCTCGGTTTTATCGAAAGCCCAGCCAAAACCGTCAATTGCCGGGCTACCCCAAATTTTGATACCCTCAATAACCACGCTATTATGTTCAAGATAAATTATATTTTCAGGAAATTGTAACCACTTTTTATCTTCTTCCAAGGCATAATCATGATTCCCAGCAATAAAGATTTTATGCTTATAGGGTAGCCTGGCAAACCAATCCATAAAATCCTGAACGCCACCAATGCTACCATTGCGGGTTAGATCACCCGCATGAATAATCATATCAGCATCAGTTGGTAATTTATCTTCAAAATTACGATGGTTACTATGCGTATCAGATAAGCAGATTATTTTCATTTTTAAATCCTAGTAATTAAGTGCAAAATATGATTTATGTTACTTCTCAAAAACGTTTTTGGTGCTATCCATCTAAAGCAGTATTTCCTCAAAAAATTCAAGCGAATCCGTTATATGACTCCAATGACGTTGTATCGCCAGTCGATTGGTTTGAATAAATTTTTTAATCTGATTCCACTCTCTTGTTTTAGGCTTTTTACCATAAATCAAATTAACCAGCGCCGTAATACTCACAACAATAAGCTGTTCACGGCTAGGATTTGGATTATAGTGAGATATCCCTGAACGAAAGAACCAAACGCGTGGGGTAATTTTTAATTCATCCTCCATTGCAATTTTAAAGTAAATTAAGAAATTTGGTAACGATAATAAATCTTGATGATTCTTACTGTTTATAAAATCATATTCAAACGTACTTCTGCCATATCCTCTATCAAAGAGATATTTATCTCTAATTACTGGCTTTTTACGTTTAACACTACGAAACTTTTTCTTCATTGGGGTATATCCGAAATAAATCAACTAAATTATTACTGATTTAATGATTTTTTAGATCAAAAACTTCACTTCTGGATTTTTAATATTGTCTCTCAAAAATTGGATTATTTCATTGCATAATTTCAATGCATATTCAGCAATTTCTTCTTGGTTTTCTGGATTAGATAGCCATTTATAATCAGCAAAAGTTATCTCTGGTTTATGAAACAAATATGATTGCGTTCCTAGGCTTCCGAAAGGAATGCGGCAAATATAATTCTGTCCACTCTCATAACCTATTGTTGATTTTATATCTTTTCCTGATTCATTCGTTATGTGTTCACATAGTAGTTTATGAATAATATTAGCTTCTTCGATATTTTTCCAGTTAAATTTAGCTTTCCATGGCCAGACATTGTTTAGTAATGGAACAACTCCAATCTGAAAAGCCTTTCCTTGATCTGCATATGTTAATTGTAAATTGATGCTATATTCTTTAAATAAACAAATCTTAATAAAATCTGTACCATATTTATTCTTAAATTTACTTCTCATAAAGTCAAGCAAGACATCATGAATCCGATCCATGCTATTCACGGCATTAGCAATTTGTTTAGCTGCATTAAAGTTTTCTTCAGAATCTAAAATTATGTTTGATATTTCCATTTCTTTGCCCTTATTACTACATTGATTTGTTAACTGTTTAATTAAAGTACGATATTGAATTAATGTTTCGCGAATAATTGGTAATGACGATGATTTTTCAATACATTCATCCAACCACTTTAAGATATGTTCGCGATAAGATATGCAAATAATATCATCAGGCTCTAGATTACCAAGTGACTCCGACGTTGGTTCGGCACCGTCAAGTGTCAAATAAACGATCCTTGCGTCTTTATATGCTTGCGCATAACGATGTAATTGTAGATATTGATCTCTTGCATAGATTTTGTTTTCAATAATAATATTTTTCTCTGGATGTGCAGGATATTCAATTAGGATATCAATCCTACCACCTTGATCATAGTCTTTATTAATCTCTCCAATATATTTCTCAGTCGTAATTTTTGCCGTTGTGTCAATATAGTGATCATTAATCAAATCAAACTGTTTAAAAAATAAATTCAGGTATAAATCTTGTTGTCCATGACTACCTTGTGGGTTCAACAGCTCAGCTATAAATAATGAATGAGAATTTTCAGCACTACTCAAACCAAGTACAGAGAATACATTAAAATGTTCACCAGTTAGTTTTGCAAACTGATCGTATTTATTGTTTATGTCTTTTATTCGTTGTAATAACAATTCAATTTTCATAATTTTATCCTAAAATATTTTTCTGTGCATAAGTCACAATTATCAAAAAAACTTAGTTTACAAGCAATTGTTTTAAATATGCCACACCATTAACGGCGGTTTGCTCAATATAAGTGAAATTGGGGTGGGATATTTTATGGGGTTTATGAGGATCAATCAGATAGATTGGTACATCTGGACCAACAAAATCCACCAATCCAGCAGCTGGGTAAACTGACAAAGAGGTACCAATTACTACCAAAATATCCGCAGACTCAACCAAATTTGCCGCATTGCCAATTTCTGGCACCGCTTCACCAAACCAAACAATATGCGGACGAAGTTGTGAACCCAACTCACAGACATCGCCCATCTCAATTGCTTTATAACCAATAGCGTAAATTAAACTGTCATCTTGTGTACTTCTGGCTTTAGTCAATTCACCATGTAAATGTAAAATACTCTTACTGCCCGCGAGCTCATGAAGATCATCTACATTTTGAGTTATGATTTGGACATCATAATATTGTTCTAATTCAGCTAAAATATAGTGACCAGCATTGGGGTTTACCTTTGATAATTGACTACGGCGGTCATTATAAAAACGTAGCACCAATTCCTTATTCTTTTGCCATGCGCTAAAGCTTGCAACCTTACAAACTTCGTGTTCCTCCCACAAACCGCCCATATCGCGAAAAGTTTTTAAACCACTTTCAGCACTCATCCCCGCACCAGTTAGCACTACAAGTTTTTGTCGCATATTCCCTCCTCAAGTTAAAATCAAACCTATCTACCTAATACATGAGTTTTTATTGGGCTTTTGGAACAGGTGTAACCAGCATAAACTCTACTACCACAATAGATACAATTTCCCATGATTATCACCTAATAAGATTTTTTCTTAATATCAGTTTTTTCAACAATTTTAACTAATTCAAATTTCTTTTTTGATTCATTCCACACATTAATGAAAAACTTTTGCTCCTGTTTGTAATTTGAGGTATTTTCGATTTCCGTTTCACTACACGTCCCTTTTACAAATAAGCGACTGAATGCTGTATAGCTTGTCCCATCATCTGCAGTATCACTTGAATAACACCCTGTGGATGAAGTATCTTCACCTAACGGTAAATCATAAATTTTTCCGTCGCGAACATCTACCATCACGCCATTAATACAACCCGTACCACAACCCCAGATGGTTGTAATATAGTAACTGGCAAAATCTACTTTACTGGTTTTGTAGCTTGAATTAATACGGGTTTTATAGTACTTAGCATCTGGATTGCTGTTGTAATTAATTTTAGCTTTTTGAGTTACTGGATTTTTGGTACTTGGGTAACTTTCAAAAGAATATCCCGCGATAGTTTGCGTATTGGCATTTAATGGAATTAAACATATTGCCGATATTGATATTAGTATTCGCTTCATTTTATAACCTCTTGTTTTTATTTAAAATCTATAATTTATCGCAGGATGACTTCACTGGATTGGTACACCGCATTTTTAAAAAGATTGACAGAATTTAAACGCAAATCTATCACGTGATTATATTTAATTTTAATGAGTAAACCTGTCTATTTTTGTGTACACGTGATAATAGAATCTATTTCCTGTGTCTGAACGATTGCTTATTAAACCCATGTTGCATAATTTTATATCTATCATCAATTTGCTCAATCGCAATTTCTGGAGTTAGATGATTATTAATAAACATTTGTAGTTCTTGAAATATTTGATATGCATCTATCCTAGTTTCAAATTTACATTTTAACAACGATATATTTGTTAAAGCGGTGCATTCTATTTTGTTTGCCCCTGATCGACGCATATCTTTAAAATAAACAATAGGACTATTAAACTTTTTATTTAAATTAATGTACTTATCTTCAACATTACATAACGCAACAATTTTGGCACTCCACCAATCTGTTGAATTTTTTAAGTAATTATCAATGTACTCCTGAATAGTTAATAATCTGGTTTGCTCAAATCGATAAGGATATCTGTCGTCAATTAATTTATGCATCATTATATATAGTTTCCCACAGACAATAATTCCGTCAATATAACTCTCTGGAGGCTCTAAGTGGTCGTGTGATGGAGTTATGTTGCGGCTATCAAATGTGACCCGAGCTAATCCATAGTAAAAATCATCATTGCCTGTATTAATCGCTGCTTTAAACTCACTCGGATTACGTTTAAAAATTATTTTTGGATCTTCCCCATAGATTTTTGCTACAAAATCATAATAATCCTTGTATTTTGAGATGATTTTCACTACGCATCCTTACTTAAAAAATTGCTTGTTACCAATCAACTGTTATTCAATTTACTCTAAATCTCCAGTCAAACAGAACATTAAATTCCCGCACTTAGCCATTGTTTTAATGTTATGCGTTCCTTTATATCCTCCAATTCGCGTCGACGAAAATGTTTCTTCTTGACATAGATGCTTCCATAAAAAATTCGGCGGCGATTTATTAGCAATTGGTTATTGTATTGAACGATTATTTTCTTATTTATAAAATATTTTAGTAACCTCGCTGCTCGATTAAATCCACAAGGTAACAAATTTTGAATTTTTGAAATTGAAATTTCAAGGTCGTCAGAGTGTTTCATTCTGATAATGCGTTTCACTAATTTACGAACTTCGTGGCTGGTAAAAATTTCTGTCTTTTTTATAGCCACAGTTTGATGTACTAATGAACTAAAGTACCGATCTCTTAGTCGCAAATTATTATTAGCTTTTTTTAACATAAATATTTCTATAACAACACTATCTGTTTGAAAATATATGCTATTTATAATATAACACCAATGCTTTCAATGCGTTGCTTTTAAAGCACTTTGATAAAAAACGCGGCAGTACTTTCACAATAGCATATTGTCCAATAAGAATAAAAATAAATCCAGACTAGTTCATAATTGTATTTTCTATGTCCGACTATAAAAATCAGCTATTGTTTTTTATTTCGCATTTTTATAGATATTATTCAACATATTCACTAATAAAACCCCATAATTAGAGTTTGCTACATCCAAGAATGGATTTTTGTCCTGATATACATCATTAATTACTTCATTTCCAAGTTTTAGTTCTGCATGCGTACCATTTTGCCAAAAATATTCGATACCTTTATATGATAATTCAAAAGTATCATCTTTATTTAGCAGCCATTGAAACGTATAAATTATCTTGTCGATGCTTGCAGCAAGCAGTAATTGTTGTGTTTGCTCGTCATTCTCCCGTAAGTCGGCGGCATATCTGTTTTTGCGTTCAATTAGCTCCTTCTCAAAAAATGATTTCATGTATTCACTATCAGCATTTTGGGCTCGCTCTTCCCATTTAGCAATATCGTCATCCAATGATACAATCTGTGCTTCATGGCGTTGATTTATATTGTTTTTCAATACTTCCACGATTTTACTTACATCTTTAACATTACATGTAAATTCAACAACGTCAGCTCCATTTGAGGTTTTAACTAACGTCCAGTTACTCGATTTATGATTACACATCTGCCATTGATCAAAAGCTTGCCCAACTGAAATGGATTTATAATTATTTAAGATGCCGTTCTTAACCAAATCAATCTTGGATTGATCAGACTGAGTACAGGATGCCACCATTATCATCACAACCATCAGCAAATATTTCATTACTCTAACTCCCTCTAATTGTTATATTAATCAATTTTAAATTTTATATTGGGCACAGTTTTTGTAAAATTGCAGCTAGAACTATTATGGGATCATTTTTAAATTTTCGCCAACATATTCTAACGCACAACCATTTTGTCTGACTTCCGCCAA
>RXKA01000180.1:0-2441 GCA_003962985.1 Pseudomonadota bacterium
AAGCGGTGCGTAATAATAAGCATCTGTTGAATGGTCTAAATATTTGTTGCGGAAATGTTACTTATTTTGCCGTGGCACGTGATTTGGGTTACAACTATGTTGACCCACAAGAATTGATTTAATCATCTAACTGCTTGGTTTTTGATAAAATACTTAGCTTAATGCTAGGTATTTTTTATTGGAATAATGTGTATAATCAACAAATAATTGAATCAAAAGATAATGCTCAGGTTAAGAGAGTCGTAAAATTACTTAAAGAAAGTAAATTTCGTAATCAAGAACAACAATCTGTTGTCTATGGTGAGCATTTAATTATTGAAGCTGGTCGTAATAAGTTATTAAAACAGGTCTGGGTTTTAAAAGAGTCATATGAAAAATATTACTCATTATTAAGTGACTGTCAGTGTGATATTATGGTAATCCCATCAACAATAATGAGTAAATTAAATATTTTGGATTCGATTGTTGATATACTGGGAGTAATTAATTTTGTTGCGTCCACTGAATTTGACAATAATGCCGATTGTTTAGTATTAGAGCATATCCAAGATCCTGGTAATTTGGGAACTATTTTACGTGCGGCGAGCGCCAGCGGAATAAAGCAGGTTGTATTATCAAATAATAGTGTTGATATTTATAATCCTAAAGTACTGCGTGCTTCACAAGGAATTCAATTTAACTTAGTAATATTTACCAATGCCGATATTAGTAATATATTAACTAATTATCAAGGACAAATTCTAGCTTTTACACCGCATACTGAGAATAGTTTGTACGAATATGACTTGACTAAACCAAGTGCATTTATCTTTGGTAACGAAGGTCAGGGGCTCAGCGATAATATTTTGGAGCAATTTACGCAGCAGGTTAAAATTCCAATGCTAGGAAATGCTGAATCTATTAATTTGGCAATGGCAGCAACTGTAGCGGTATTTGAAATGTCAAGACAACGTATTTATAAGAAAAATGAAAGAAAGTAATGCAACATATTCGTATTATTAGTCGTAATAGTAAGTTAGCAATGTGGCAAGCTAACCATGTTAAACAAATATTATCTAGTCATTATCCAGAGATTTCAATTGAAATTATTGGTGTTACCACGGAAGGTGATCGTATTTTAGATAAATCATTGGATAAAATTGGTGGTAAAGGTTTATTTATTAAAGAGCTTGAAACCCAATTGATGATGAAGAGTGCTGATTTAGCTGTTCATTCATTAAAAGACCTGCCAGCAAATTTATTGCCAGAGTTTGATTTAGCCGCTGTACTGCCACGTGAAAATCCTTATGATGCATTAGTTTCTAATCAGTTTACTTCATTGGATGCTATTCCTGAAGGTGGTGTTATTGGTACTTCAAGCGCTCGCCGAGTTGCCATTCTAAAACGTTATTTTCCACATTTACAAGTCAAGTTATTACGTGGTAATTTGCAAACCAGATTAGCTAAGTTGGATAATGGTGATTATGATGCTATAATTTTGGCAGTAGCTGGTTTAAAGCGCCTTGGACTTGAAGAGCGGATTACGCAAATTCTACCCAAAGAAACTTTTATCCCTGCCATTGGACAGGGTGCATTGGCGATTGAAATTCTTAAAGATAATCATGAGTTATTTGATTTATTACAACCATTAAATGATAAATTAACTTTTGCCGCAGTTAGCGCTGAACGAGCAATGGGGCGCTACTTAAATGCAAGTTGTAATATTCCGATAGCAGGTTATGCAGAAATTAATCAAGACAAATTATATTTACGTGGACTAATCGCCGATAGTGCCGACAATATTTATCTTGATGTGGCAGCTCATGGTAGTATTGATCAGTTTGAACAAATAGGAATTAAATGTGCTGAAAACCTATTGCAGAATGGTGCTGCGCAAATAGTAGATAAGTATAGTAACAACTAAGATGTTTTTAATCACGCGTCCAATTGCTGAGTCTAATGAGTTAATTGCATTGTTAGCTGACAAACGAATAGTAGCAACACATTTACCATTAATGTCGATTGTTCCATGCCAAAAATTTAGTCTTGGTGATATAGATGCAATAAAAAATGCAAAAGTAGTCTTTATAACATCACCAACTACGGTTACATATGCGCAAGAGTTGATTAAATTACTTGCCAATAATGTCCAAATTATTGCGGCAGGACAGTCGTCAGCTACTAGAGTGCATGATGTGAATCCTAATTTGAAAGTAATTAGTCATGCGATGGCAGGGGTACAAGAGATTATAGCTACTGGTGTATTTAATGATGTTAGCGAGATTTTAATCTTAGGTGGTAATGAGCCAAATGAGAGATTAATTAAATATTGTGAAGAGCAGCAAATTAAATATCACTTTATTTGTGCTTATCAACGGGTTGATTTAATTGCGCTTAATAAATTAGAGATTGAGAATATAATTTTTGCGAATCAATTAAGTGGCGTGGTAATTACTAGTTCT
>RXKA01000180.1:2491-3254 GCA_003962985.1 Pseudomonadota bacterium
CTTTTTATTTCAATACATAGTAATATTACGCGTGTTTTACATGATTATGGGTTAAATGTTCGAACAACAGCAAGTTCTGATAATGCTTCAATAGTAAAGTTAATTATGGAGTTAGAATATGAGCAAAAACATTCAAGCAAATGAGAGTAGTAATGACTCCATGCAGCAAGCTAAACCAATTACACCACAAGTAGTATATAAAACATCTAAATTAAGTTGGTTACTATCTTTACTCGCCATTGTAGGTGTTGCGGGAGTAGGTTTTGAAGGTGTATATGGTAGTTATGGTGTTCTTCAACAACAAAAGAAGCTACAGGTGCAGCAACAACGTATTGATGAGTTAGTTAATAGCAATCAACAATTGCAACTGAAATTGGAGAGTGTGATTGCTGCGCAAAGTAAAATTTCTTCGTCGATTAGCACATTAACACCTTCGCAAACTAGTATTGTATTAACTCAATTAAATGGACTAGTTAATGGGGCAGTACAAAGTTTAGTGGTCTATCATGATGTAGTTGGGAGTATTAAATTATTAAGTTCTGCCGAACAGGTCTTAGTAACTACAAATGATCCATTATTTAGTGAATTAAAAATTGCACTGACAAAGAATTTAGCTAGTCTTAATGCGCAAAATGATGTGGATTTAACCATGACATTGGCTAAGATCTCTGCGATCTCCGACTTGGCAAAAAATTTACAAACAACTCAAGTAATCGCAATCAATCATCCAACAGTTAAAAATAGTCTATGGGATAAGTTTCTA
>RXKA01000152.1 GCA_003962985.1 Pseudomonadota bacterium
TAAAAATTATTTTTATCATTATATCGTACAATAGCTACTGTATTTTTTGTATTTCTAGGAGCAGTAGTATAATTAAAATCTCCATCTTTTACATTAGCTTCAGTAAATTGGATAAATACCTCTTCAAATGAAGTAAATGAATCTTGGGCAACTCTTAAAGATCCACCCGCATAGTAAATCATTCCTCTAAAAATAGATGCAAAATCATTAATTACTTTGATAGCTTCTTCTCTTGAAGAAATATATAAATTACAAGTAAACCTTGGTTCTAACCCATCGAAACCATCCGAAACCAATTCATCACAATATTGTCCAATTTTATATAATGTCCATTTATCAATGGTGTCTTCAGAGAAAAATTTCCCTAACCCATATCTTCTATTTGTTACTAAATCATAAAAACACCAAGCAGGATTATTGCTCCATTGTTTATCGTCTGCAAAAGTTCCGTCCCAATCTCCATTGTATTTATGTAGAATTGGATCATAATTTGATGGAATTTTAACCTTTAATAAATCTACATGGAAAGCCCTTTCTGGCACTTGGCTAAAAAATTCAGCATTGAAATTACACCTTACAAGCGCGGAATTAGGATATGAAAATTTGCTTCCATAAATTTCTGTTAATGAATCAATAGATGTTTGGTTAGAAATGGTTGTATCTTGAGAATCTTCAGTAATACGTTTTACTTGTATTTCCCATCCAATGAAATTTTTATCACTCAAAATAGACGTATCTTGCGTAAAATCAATTCGCGTAGATTTTATATATCCATAACTTATTTTACCCTCAACCGTTTCTTTAACTACATTAGCATTCCAATCAGAATTAATGCCATTAGAATACAATGGTTTATATTTAATCTGGTATTCTACTTTAGTTATCTCTACATCTCCATATTCACTATTTTCTCCTATGCTTACGTTTCTTCTGTATAGCTGTCCAAATTTTACATTTAAAAATATTCCTAAACAGTTATTATTATAGATTCTATATGTCTTTGTATAGTCATCTTGCGATCCATAAACAACTCCGAAATCATCTTTTCTTGGTCCGCGCAATCTTTCCCCAAGTGGACGACTTACTGTGGTTTCATTATTTTGGCTTCCCACCAAAGACCCGTTTGGTGTTCCCGCTGTATAACTAACATCAATATTAGAAAAATTATATTTGTTAGTGCTGTCAATCAGTGGAACATTATTCCAATAAATTGATCTTAACCAATTAACTTTTGCGCCCGATGGTGTTGGATATGGATAAAATATATATCCTGTATATCCTATAGAACCATTATTACCCAAAAATTTATATTCACCACTTACTAAGCCCTGAATTTTTCCTTCACTTATTAAATCTAATGTTTCAATTTTTGTTAATGAAATGGCTCCAGTTGTTAATTTAATGCCATTTTCATCATATTGATTTATAATTCCCTCTGGATCATCTTGTGGATATCGCGTACTATTTGATGTTCCGCCTTTGGAGCCTGCTATTCCATATCCGCCCCAAAATTGTTTATTCCATTCAGTATTCATTATCCAAAGATATTTACTTTATTATAGTCGTAAATTTCAATAGCACAAAAGGCAAAACTACCTGCCCCAGCGTCCCTATTTACTTTTGCGGCGAATTTTCCATCAGAAGATAATGTTGTACGTTTTTGCAATACATATGAACCTCCCCTTGGAATCGAATATGAATCTAAATCAAATGTTAAATTTCCTAAATGATCTTTGATTCTATTATTTGGATAATTAGATTCCATTGTATTAAAATCCTTATCCATATAAACTCTAAATTGTTTTGTTGGACTAAAATAATTAACAAAATGAAATTTAACCATCACATCTCTTAAACTATTATCAGTTCCTAAATCAATTTCAATATTGCAGGCGTCAGTATTATTACTTTGAATTGATGTTTTATATATTTCGCCCGGGGCCGAACTTGGCCAATTTGGAGTAATTGTGAATGGAACATTAGTTTCGCGAATAATATGATCTAAAGATGCTTTATAAGCAAATTTTGAATTATTTTGATCTGCTTGAAAATACGCATACGATGATCCACCTAAATTAACAGCTATTAGTAATCCCTCTGGAGCTGGTAAAGTTCCTTCATCAAAATTTACTGGAATATTAGATATTTTGTAGCTAGCAGAAATAACTTGAGAACCAATAATTAATCTGCCATAACCAACCGGAACCGGACCACCTTCATTAATTACGTTCTGTGGTCCGCTAAATAAATATGAAGATTTTCCACCATTTTGAATTTCTCTAAAATCTTCAGATTTCGGCGGTTTTGACAATAAATTTATTGTACCAGCCGCTAATACACCTATACCACCAATAATAAGAGCTGCTCCTAATAATGCGCCGCCGCCTAAAGTACCAATTGTTACTAATACACCAACAACAATCAGTAATGCACCAAGAAGAACAGTTAAAAAATCGCTCCCCGCAAATTCTATAACTGGCAATATGTCTATTGTGTCTAAGTTACTAAATCTAAAATTAAATTCAGATTCTTTCACTTTATCAATAATATCTGGATTATTAACATTCCACTCTGCATTTCTTTCCAATTTTCTACCATTAACTAAAACATGGAATCCAGAATTTTTATGTTTATAGAATAGTTTATTTAATTTATTATTTGTGAGTTGATTAATTGCATGAAAAGCTTCTGAAACGCTTTTTACAGCTAGTTTCCACTCCGATTTAATAGAGTTTCCTAAAAATCCATGAAATTTTATTTTGACCATAACCTTAGCTAAACCTTGTATGTAACATATTTTACACTCAATTTCCTGTAAAATGGCGCATAATCTTCATATCTACTTAATCTATCTGATTGATGATGTAGAATGTTATTATTTCCCATATAGATTAAAGCATGAATTGGTGCTTTTATTTCTCTTGTTCTTATTAGTATTATATCGTTTTTGTTAAGTTCTTCTTTAGATATTTCTCTAAAACCATTATTTAAAAAATAATCCAAGTAAAAATTATAGTCTTGTTTATTATAGTGTTGTAGTTTATTCCACTTTTCTCTAATCTCCTTCCAACTCATATATTTAATTGGATGGTCTAGTTTTGGTAACGTTATATTTAAAGACTTATAATAGTAATCTCTTATTAATTCCGAACAATCTAAAATACCGGCAATAAATGGTCGATTTTCATACGGAGGAATAAACGGCTCGGCTGGAGGGTTTGTTTCGGTAATAGTTTTAGATAGTTTATCATAAATAATGCATGTAAGATTTAATTTACTAATTACCGCCAAATCTTCTATGCTTGGTTCCGCATTTCCACTGTTATGAGAATGATAATAACCAACTATTTGTTTAGTTTTTGCTATTTCTTCTATAAATTGATTAGATATAATAAAATTATCAAAAGGATTATCCGCTATATTGTCTGCTTTAACTACAAAAAAAACATCACCCTCCTTGCATAACAAGCCACAAGCTTCTACAAAATCAATTTCTTCGCAATTAGCTATTATTTGATCTTTAATATTATTTAATTCTAATAGCATAAAGAATTTTATCAGTAAATTTATGTAGTGGCTCTATTATTGATTTATGGCCCATTGGATGATGTAATATTAAAGAATTTGGCAGTAATACTCCGAAATGGTTTCTATTTTTACCGTAAGACATAACAATTACGTCATTTACCTTCATTTCTTGTTTTACAATAAATTCATGATTTATTTCTTTTAAAGCATTACCTATAAAATCATAATTTTCTTTATACCACTCTATGGTCCTGTTTTGGTATAAATGAGGGATGTCTTTATTAAATTCTGTTTTAAAATATTTAATTACTAAAGTATAACAATCATTTTCACCCATTTTGAATTCAATTCCTTCATATTTATTTAATGTATTGTTAGAATCAATATAAATAAATTCATCATCATCTAAACTATACATTAATAATTTACAATCTACTTGTTTTGCTGTTCTAAAATCAATAGAGCTTGGATCTCTACTTTTTTGACTGTGATATATATAGAGAATTGGCCCAAGCAGAGAGGCATGAAGATGTGTTGCTGGATCAATAATTACATGATTAAATGGATCTTCAGATATATTTTTCGCACGTAAAATCTCAAGTTTACCAACGGCTTCATTTTTTACAATAAATCCGCAAGCTTCTTTCGGAGCCTGCTCTTTACAATGTAATTTAATATCATTAAGTATTTGTTCTGACAACATTAGAATCTTCCCCCCGCTTTATTCACCGATGGAAATCCTCCATATGGTAAAATATTATTATAAGCTTTTGAATATCTTATTCTACACCCTTTTACTGTATGACTACACTCATCTTGTTCATAGTAAGATGTGTTTGGCGGTGGTGTTCCAATCGGTGGACGAAATTTAACCACGAAATAATATTTAATGTGATTTTTTGTAATATAAAAACAATCACCAATTTCATATTGAATAGACGGCGAATATTCACCTCTATCAATAATTGATGTTATTGCGGGCGGAAGTATCGCATCTGTACCTCCAACAAATAATTCATCTTTATAATTGGCAACTGGTGGTGCCTGTCCATTTACTCCAAGTCTTGAATCATTGGAAGATCCATGTACTATTTCATCTCGGCGCATAAAATTAATTCCTCCATCAGAAGAATCATATTCATATAAACACCCTTCGCCTCTATAAACGAATGGGCATCTGTCTGCTAGAACTAGCCTATTCGGCAATTTAATTCCATCTAAATCAATTACTGAAGTCAATTCGTACTCTAAATAGCTTTTATTATCAGCACTTTTTCTGCTAAACAAATAAATATCTGGTACTAATTCACTATTTGGGTCTGGAGTAAAACCATTTGGTACTCCACCAATTAAATCCCAATTTATAGCATCTAAAAATCTTGCAAATGTCCGCCGCCTAGTCAGTTTAGCTCCCGCTAGCTCATTATTGGCGCGCAAATAACTTTTTAATCTAATTATTTCTGGGGCAGTATTGTCTTGAATTGCAATTGATATTTTCGGTGTTGGTAAACTTCCACGCGCAGAATATTGAAATCCGTCAGTAGCAATCGGTGCTGGATAATAAGAATTACCATTCCATACAATTATATTATTAAATAATTTTTGTTCGTTATGGAATCTAAAAGTTGGTTCGGAATTGTTTTGAAAATAATTATCGCTATAATATAAATCAGATACATCAATTTCATATAAAGTGACTAATGCTGATGGTGTTAAATTAAATAGCTCATTATTTAAATTCTTGGAAGAAAATTGCGCTTGTGTAGGAGTCATATTAATTTACAACTTGCTCAAATTTAGTACGAATACTGAAATTATCAGTAAATATCTCAGTATCATTCCATTCACGACAAATATATCTTAAATTTTGTACATATGGCGGGCGGCCTTGCCAAATAAAACTTTCTTGAGCATTTCTATTAGATAAGAAATGAATTATAGCTGTTGCTTCTGATGTTGATAAATTATCGAATGATAAATTATATGATAGCAAATTATTATTAATTCCGTTTGGAATTCTCGATTCATATCCATCCCCCATTTTTAATACTCTAACTTTTGGCGCACTATCTACAGAATTTCCTACTGTTGGAATCCATAAAAATTTTGGTTTGATATCTAAATTATCTGTAATGTATCCATCCCAGTGTAATTCATTAAATGTTCCCGTGGCCGAATCTACTATACAGTACAAATAGCCATTTGTTATACTAAGACCACGAAATGTACCAGTAAAACTAATAATATCATATTTAGTATATGCATTAGAAGCATTATATTGTTGAATATTGAAAATTGAATTACTCATTTGATAAAAGCTTTATTTTATTTTCTAATAGTTTAATTTGTTCAGATAATTTTATAAAATTATTATTGATTATTATTGATGGGTCGACATCTCCCTTTACTAATTTATGCAAATTAAAATATGGTAAAGTATCTATTGATACTTCATACTGTTTTCCACATATATCACTGTTACCATAAGAAAATTTATCTTTAGTTTTAATTTCCCATTTCTCAACAGAAAATTCGCCATCAGTTATACCATCTGGTAACAAATTATTTAATGTAATAATTGACTGATTCGATAAATATTTAATTGACGCTATTGTTCTATCAATCCAGCCCCGCTTGTCTATTTCTTTAAAATGAATATAGAATTTAGCCCCTTCGCCTAATTCACTTGAACTACTACCACATTCTTTATCTTTCGGCGGTGATAAATATCTTCCACTATTTACTACTTCCCAAGTTGATATTCCGCCTTGGTCTGTTATGGATAATACTTTTAGAGTAATTATTGAATGGTTATCCGGAACTAATGTTCCACCATCAATATATACTAATTCTCCCACTTTATAGTTGACACCTGAAGATGTAATAAGTTGGATATTATCAAGTTCGTACTCTTTATACGTGATTTCTAATACATCACCTTCAAATACATCTGGAAATATATTATTCTCAACAATAATAGTATTTCTATTTTTAACAGTAAATTTTTTGATATATTTAAATTGACTTACAGAAGCTACATCTAAAAATACGTCGAATTCCCTAAATTTAAATAAAGCGCCCGTCTCAATTTTGAGCCAATGACAGTTAGTAGAACTAACTATCCTATTTGTTCCATATTTTATGGATGCAACCGTACCAAATTGTTTTTTCATAACCTTTTCCTAATAATTTATACACCTTATATGTCTCCCCTGATATAAGTATTATTTCCCGATATATGTAAGAAATCTATACCACTAAGCAATAAATTATTTGTTGTACTATATGATATATTATTTCTTCCAAAAGCAAACCCGCTAATTGACATTAAATTATTATTTCCTACTATATTTAATGCTGGATTTACTTCTTGACTGAAAGATAATTGAATTATTAAATTCTGCCCTACAGACGAACTAATTTGAACACTCCTTAATAATGCATTACTAAATGAATATTCTACTAATTTATTTAAATAAGCGTCGATTCCATTATACACACAGGTATTAGCCAATCCAATATTTAATGAATAACTATTGTCTTTTATAAATAAATCATTAAGCGCCGATTTAAATTGATCTCCAGCAATAGCAGAAATATTAATTGTAGCATAAACTGGATAAGTAATATTTTTAAATATTGGTAATTTATAAGTAAGTGAATCAAGTGGTTCTCTATTAAGAGGAAGTTCGATTTGGTATTCTTGTACTTTTAAATTTCCCCAATCAAAACCAACTCCACTAAGATTCAAATTGCCAGCATTATTTGATAAAGAAAATTTAATATTGTTTGGACTTATTACTTGCGGTTTTTGTTTAGACACGAATGTAGGTAATACATATGTCCCAGTTTGACACCTATTTCCATTTTTCGGATCAAGCGCCGGATTAAGACCATAGGCTCCCGTACTCATTTGTACGTTATCACATACAAAAGAAAATTTAGTTCTTGGTAAGTCTCCTACTCTAGCCGAAGCTATGTAAGATCCTAAATAACACGAACCAAAAGATAATATATTACTATTTAATTGTTCTGTTTGTGTGGCTGAAATAATTTCATTGCCATCTTTTTGCAATAATATATAAAAATTTTTCTTATCAGAATAATGTCTTGGATAAAGCAATATATTGCTTAACCCTCCCGTCCATCTTGTATAAAATCCAGATAATATATTAGGATTAGAAGCATAAAATCCTACTCCATTTTTACCGCTAATAAAACTAGTAAAATTAGCAGTAAGCCCCATTTTTATCTCGTTCTCAACACCATATTGTAATGTTTCAATTTCTAAATTTACTATTGGATGTTGAATAATTGGATTATAAATTGTCCCATTATTTCCTAATTCTAAAACTGGTCTTCTTGATACATCAAAACCATATGTAAATGACTGAACACAATTAATTTGTTGTAATAGATTAAAATTTTCTAATCCATTGGTTATATATGTTCCAGAGACAAATCCATTCGATGTTGGAAATCCATTTTTATTAATCAATGTGTCTCCAGTATTTGGAGTTTGTCCCACAAAGATTCCTTCGCTATAATATGTTATTCTATTAGTTGGCATTAGAATGATAAATTAATGCGGCGGCGCTTGGGGTTAAATTAAGCTCTTTTGCTAATTCACTAATTTTTCCTGCCTGTTCTGAGTCTTTCACATCTCCAGATAAATATTTAGATAATGATGTATTCCAACTATCTTTACTCTCATTAATTATAATTCTATTACCAATTTCATTCACAAAATCATTTTGTTCTTTAGTAAGAGTTTTGATTTTATGAGTTTTCTTTAAATGGGTAGCAATTTGATGTTTGAAATCAATATCGGCTTTAAGAACTTCTATTACTTTTTCAGCATTTACGCTAGCCATTCCCTGTGGAGATGGCTTTCTTGGCGCTGGCGTTCCTGCTGGGCGTCCTTTGCCGCCCGCAGCGTTAGGATCTTCCTTTTGTCCACCAATCAAAGGTTTATAAAGTTCATCGTCTTTATGTTGCTTGTAATTCTTCTGGGATTCAAGAGATTCTTCGCCAGTTGGCAAACGACCCGTTTCAAATGCTTCAAATACTTCTTCTGGTGTTAATAAACCAATTTCTGCAAGACGGGTAATAACCTTATAGAAATTTAAGTTATCCTCAATATCAATGTCTTCAAATTTAGGAATTGGAACTTGCTTAATTCCAACTTCTTCCGCAATTGATTCCATCTCTGGGATAAGAAATTCATTTAAGAAAATCTCACGCGCTTTTCTAATTCTTTCAATGAATACTTTAACTTTAACTGTTAGATTAGAAAATTTTTCTCCAGATTCACCACCAGCCAAGATATCCATTAACCCATCTTGAATGTCTTTATTAACTACTTCGTATTTTTTAGGATCTAATAATTCACCAATTTGTGGTATGGCAAACTGTAGTTTTGCAGTAAAATCTGTAATTAATACTTTTCCTACTGATCCAGCGTTATAAATTTCTTCTACTTTCTTAGCGGCCTGCTCACTAAAATGGTAGTTACCATCTTTATCTTCGTAACCCATTGCTACATGTAATACGGACTGCTGACATGTTTTTGCAATTGCCCGATCCATTTGTTTCATTTCAAGCTTATACTCTAAATCATCTAATACTGGATAAATTAAAGATACGGCGAATGGTTCATAGTCTGTTTTACCATTAAATATAGCGCAAACACTAGAAGCGGGCAATTCTAGCAAAATATTGGTTTTATTGGTTTTTTTATAATCTTTTAATTGGTCTTTGACTTCTTTTGGTAAAGAATTCGCCACCAATTCATCTTCCGGAGTTTGTGGGTTAGCTAGTTTAGCTATTTCATACGAATTTAAAACTTTGTAATATTTACCATAACTGAAAAATGCAGCTCCTTTAAAAATTATATCTACAGGATTAAGAATAATATATTTAATTGGGATTTGTGCAGAAGAAGCTTTGGAAAACGATCCAGCAACTCTTTTCAAAGTCATTAAGTCTTGCCCCTTGACTTTACCATTCATTTTATAAATAAAACAATTTGAGCTACGCCAAAATTCTAAAAAGAATTTTTCCGTAAATGAATTGAGACCAATATATTTGAAATAATTTTCAAAAAACATTCTACTTTTCGCACTTCCGCCTTGCAAATAAACAGGCGAAGATGAAAAATCTTTTAGTGTATCAATTATTCTTCTTACGGCAGATAGTCCATAATAGGCTTTTTGGGTTAGCCTAATCATGTCTTGAGGATCTATATTTGAATTATTAGCCGCTTGGCCCGGGGTAATTATTGCACCCGCTGGGCTAAATAGGGTATCAATATTTTTGTATTGGCATATAACACTATTGTTTCTATAGTTATTTCTACTATTATATGATTCTTCGCCCGCTGTAGCAATAACAGTTTTAGTAATATCGGCTTTATTTTGTAGAATTACTGATTTATGTTCGGGCTGCTCAATATAAATATCGCCTTTAATAATTTTCGTATTCTCTATTTCTCCGCGTTTGTATTTCCTATACGCTGTGGAATAAGAAATTCCAGTCTCTTTCGCAAAATCTTTGAGGCTTTTCAAGTTATCCATATACTAATTAATACACTATTTGAAATTTACAATTTCACAAATTTCATTAAAAGACAGAATTATCAATGTAATATTGGAAATCTACTTCTGATGCTAAAGTCTTAATTTTCAAAGCTTTGCTAACAAATTGCTCTGCCGCCTCTCGTCCATCGACACAAACTATTTGAAAATTCTGATATTTATTCAAAAGCTCACGGACCCTGTGGAAAATAAAGTCTGGCGTAGCTTTAACCCGCCGCATTGCTGGCAAGTAGTTAAAAGATGCTAAATTCGTATATTTAGATTCTACAAGCATTATTAAAAACTTCTTTTTATCTTGTGCCCGCTGTAATTCTCTCTCAAACCTCTCAAACCCCTGAGACATCGTACCTATGTAGTCATTTAGTGATTTGCGATCTATACAAATGTTTTGATTTTTATCTTTGAGTTCATAATCTCCTTCGTCTAGTTTTCTGATTTCAATAATATTTTGATTTTTAAATAGCGGAATTTGTTCTCTTGTATCCACTAGGATTAACGATTTATTATCAAAAAAATCTATATTTGAATAAGTATATCTCAGCGGCAATCCTGATTTCTCAGAAATTTCTATTAGATAATCTAATCCCCAGTTTTTAACTATATAGGAAACCGATGGGAAACATATCGTTCGGGACTCAAATTGAGATGGAAAATATGATAATTTTTTATACTGTTTACGTCGAATTAAATATTGAATTAGATATTCTTTGATGGTTTCCGACTTGTTTTGTTTAATCCACTGAGATAATTCAGTTTTACTATCAAAATCTTCGGTCAGATATTGGTCTAAAGATTTGAATATGATGGGTTGATTAGTAAGCTTATTAAAGCGCGGGCTGTATTGACCTAGATAAGTTTCGAGTTTAATCCTATGAATTTTCCATGGATGGCTTTTATCAAAATCTTCTTTACAAATGGCGCACTTCATCTATGATATTATATACATTATGGCTGAAATATCAAAAAAACCTTTACTAGACGCCGACTCCAATAAATTCTTAGAGTCCAAGGGATTTATTAATCTTACTAATTCTTTTGAGGGGTCTTCGTGGAGGTATAAAGAATTGAATATGATTTTTAATCTTAAACGAGATTTAATTATCAATTCTGATAAAGATATCTATAATCTTTTTTATAACACCGGCTATGTTAAAGCTCAAAAAGATATTTTAAGCGATAAGATCGCTTCTAAACTTAATCTTACCTGATTACTTGCGGCACGAACATTTTTTGTTGTGGTTTAGATCCATCATGATCTTTAATCATAAAGTAATTTTTTACTCCCCAAGTTCCAAGCAGTAATGCTGAATAGTTATCTTTTCTTGGTTTATTTGGAGTATTAATTCTCGCTAAATGAGAAGGTAATTCAAAACTAATACTTCCACGACTAGTTGCCGTATGTTCAATTAATGCGCATTGCTTTTTTGTGTCTTTAATAATACGATCCTGTAAATCAGCAAATTGTAATACTGTAAATGGATCATCTTTAGATCCCTTAAAGTGTTCTATTTGTTTGATAGTATCTTCCGGAAGCTCAAAACCAGCTACGCTAGCAAAAGCCGATTCATTTGCCACGGTTGAAGAAGCAAACCAGATTTTTTTATAGTTAATACAAATTTGCAAATGTTCGTTTGCTTTTCTAATAAACTCACCAACACCGAATGGTTGTCTAATTACTATGCGGCCATCAGTTAAATTATACTCTTTTTTAACTCGGCTAAGTTGTTCAATCATGTCTTGTCCTTCAGCACACGAATCATAGTCAAGAGTTTTTAGATTATAACCATATT
>RXKA01000158.1 GCA_003962985.1 Pseudomonadota bacterium
CTAGTGGCGGCTGCCGAAGCTGATGCCCATGCCCATTGGAAATTATATCCGCCAAGCCATCCTGTAACATCAACAACTTCACCGATGAAGTATAGCCCATTAACCTTACTCATCATCGTTTTTGAATTGAGATCTTTGGTTGATACACCACCTTTGGTTACTTCTGCTTTTTTATACCCTGATGTTCCTGAGGGAATGAGAGTGAAGTTATGGATTAGTTGAGTAAGTCTGAGTGTATCATCATTACTTAATTGGCTAATACTGTGATCTTGTCCTAAGGTATCTGTTATGGTATTTGCGAGACGAGAGGAAAAAAATTGTCCGAGTAAAGTGCTGAGTTTTTTATTTGAGCTCTTGTTTTCTTTAATTATATCTGCAATATTTTGTGATGGTAGCATATTAATGCTAATAGTCTCACCAGCGCTCCAATATGATGATGCTTGTAAAATAGCGGGACCGCTTAGTCCTCGGTGAGTAAAAAGTGTATTTTCAACAAATGACGTATTACCTGTAGTAACTTCACTATTGAAGGAAATGCCTGATAAATTGGCAAAGGTTATTAAATCTTTAGGATCTAATGTAAGTGGTACTAATGCGGGAGAGATTGGTACGATATCTAAATTAAATTGACGAGCAAGATTATAGCCAAATCCTGTAGCGCCTATTTGTGGTATTGCTAATCCACCTGTTGCTACAATTAGTTGTCCACTATTAATTGTTCCAATACTACTATCAATAGTAAAACCAAGAGGAGATTGGGTTATATTTTTTACTGTTACGCCCATTTTTCTGGTGACACCATTTTGCGTGCATAAGAAATCAAGTAAATCAATAATGGTTTGCGATTTACCATCGCAGAATAACTGTCCAAGAGTTTTTTCATGGTAGGTTATATTAAATTTATCCAATAATTCAATAAAATGATATGGGGTATAACGTGATAATGCTGATTTTACAAAATGTGGATTTTGTGACAGATAGCATTCAGGAGCTGCATTTATATTAGTAAAATTACATCGTCCACCACCTGAGATACGGATTTTTTCTGCTAATCTGAGACTATGGTCAATTATTAACACTTTATGTCCAAGAGCACCAGCTAGTTGTGCGCTCATCAGTCCTGCGGCTCCTGCACCAATAATCACTACATCAAAAGTTAAGGGTTTCATGCTACGATACTTAAGAATAATTAAGGGGGTTAGTTTACCAAATGTTAACTATTGAAATAAATGTATTTTTATCCAGTTATATGCATTGGCAATAAAGGTTAGAATATGTTTGTTCATTTTTTAATTTGTCATTTATTTTAATATAATTTTATTACATGAATATTATTGTTAATCAGTTTGTTAGTATGTGTTTATGTGCTATTAATAACCTGATTTGGCTATCGCTATTAGTTTATAAACTGATTAAAAAGGTCAACTGAATATTTGTGTATTATATAAGTATGATATAATTATCATCTTTAGTTCTGTAGGAATTTGTCTACAGTATATTTTGTTATGAATATTTTTGAGAGCAATGTTATGTCTAAGCAAGCTATTAATTTGCAAGATCCATATTTAAATTCACTGAGAAAAGAACAAATTAGAGTGTCTATCTATCTAATTAATGGTATAAAATTATCAGGCGTAGTTGCGTCATTTGATCAATATGTAGTTATTTTACGTGATGTAGAAAGTACGGTAAATCAATTAATCTATAAACATGCAATTTCAACAATTGTACCATCGCGTTCATTTTCAACTAACTACTTCGAACACGAATAATTAGTAAGTAATATGTCAACCAAAATAAATTCTCAGCCACAGTTAGCCATAATTGTGGCTGTTAACATAAATAATAATCATGATTTTGATGAAGACGTTGCTGAAGCCATCTCCTTAACTGAGTCTGCAGGCTATAATGTCTTACAAGTTATCACCATGAATCGTCCTAAACCTGATCCAACATTCTTTGTCGGTAAAGGCAAACTAGATGAAATTAAAACTCTTTGCGAAAGTTTAAAGCCAGATGTTTTAATTGTCAATCATAATATCTTAGCAGTACAGGAGCGTAACTTAGATACCTCATTGGGTGGTGTACGAATTGTTGATCGAACTCAGCTAATTTTGGAGATTTTTGCCAGTAGGGTAAGCTCTAACGAAGGTATTTTGCAAATAGAATTAGCGCAACAATCCTACCTTGCTACACGTCTAGTACGTCGTTGGACGCATTTAGAACGTCAAAGAGGTGGTATTGGCTTACGTAGTGGTTCGGGTGAGAAGCAGATTGAACTAGACAAACGCCAAATTAGTGATAAAGTTGCGTTACTCAAAAAAAGATTAGCAGAAGTTGTCAAACAACGAGAAACACAACGAAAATCACGTCTTAAATCAGGAATTAATTCTGTTTCTATTGTGGGTTATACTAATGCGGGTAAATCGACATTATTTAACGCACTGACTAAAGCGGCCGTTTATGCCGAAAATAGACTGTTTGCAACTTTGCAGACAACTACACGTAAATTATTTCTGTCGCCAGAGAACGAGATTATTTTATCTGATACAGTTGGTTTTATCCGTGAATTACCTACCAAATTAGTTGCAGCATTTAGAGCAACTCTAGAAGAAACACTATATGCCAATATGTTGCTACATGTTGTCGATGTCTCAAGTACGGTTAAAGATCGTCAAATTGAAGATGTTAATCAAGTCCTAACGGAAATTGACGCGGATACTATTCCCCAATTGATTGTTTATAATAAAATTGATTTGGTGGCGGGTATTGAACCACATATTGTTTATGACCAAGATTCAAAACCAGTTGCTGTTTATGTGTCTGCTACACTTAATTTGGGACTAGATTTATTGCGTCAGGCTATTACTGAGCAATTAATATGGATTGCACAAAATAAAAATATAATGCAGGATTTAGTGTATGAACCGTGGAAATTCAAATAATACAACAAGCAAAAGTCGAGTAGATCGCCTAAATGAGTTGTTAGCAAGACTAATGGGTAAAAAAAACTCTTCACAGAATTTACAGAAGAAATCTCTTAAACCCGCAAGTAATGGTAAATTTACGATAATTGTTTTATTTATGTTGGGATTTTTGTGGGTTCTGACAGGTGTCTATTATATACCACAGGACACTTATGGGCTAATTTTGGATCGTGGACGAATTACTAAGCTAGTTAATGGTATCACGGTTGGTATTAGTAAACCTTATCCATTTAGTAATAGTGTATTAATTGATGCGAGTGAAAATAATTTATCAATCGGTAAAGACGATGATAAATTTATGGTGGCAAGTTCAGATCTACGTAATTTGCAATTCAATCTTGACGTTACATATAAGATAATTGATCCTAAAATGTACTATACTAAATTTTATCAAGAAATTTATGATAGTAATGAACGGATAAAATGGATAATCATGGCATCATTTGAACAATATGTTCACTCATTAACTAGTACCCAGACATTTGATATGAGCCGTGTTATCTTAGCTAATGAAGCTGGTATGGCAGCTAAAAAAGAATTGGCAACCTATGGAATTGAAGTAGCTAAAATAAACATTAAGGATTTACAAGAGTTGCCTATCACACCAGATGTCGATGAGAGTGCGGTTACTGAAAATAATCAAATTAAGATTACACAGACTATTGTGAGTGAGGCACAAAATTATGCTTATAATAAGCAACATTCGGCAGAATCTCTGACTACTGAGTTCAAAAACCTGCTTCCGCAGTATAAAACAAATCCGCAAATTGTCCAAGAATTGTTATATTATAAAATGTTGAGTGCTATTCCAATGCAGCAAAAAGAATATAAACTATTAAATTTGACCGAGTCACAATTTTATGATTTTGCTAATAGTGGTAGTTTGACTGATGAATCTGGACAATCTAGTTCTAATAACATTAGAGAGCGTAGATTTAGTCGTGTAGTAGATAGAGAGCGATCATTTAAGGATTAAGATGGATGCGTAATTTAATATTGTTATTTTTACTGATTATAGTTAGCATTTTTAGTGGTGTATTTATTGTTGATGAACGAGAAGTAGCGGTTAATATTCGTGATAGCCAACATATAAAAGTTTATACCACGGGGCTTCATTGGCGGATTCCATTCATGGGTGAAACTAGATATGTTTATACTAATCTTCGTCATAGTTACTTTAGTGCACCCGAACCAATTGTACTTAATAATGTTCAGTTAACTGGTCAATACGTATTCGCATGGTATGTCAATAATCCAAAAACTTATGCTTTGTATTTACAACAGCATCAAGATGTAAACTTTGCTACGGTTTTGGCAAATGAAATCTATAATGTTATTAAAGAGCAAAATAAGCATGTAACTAGTTATGATGCCTTTGAAAACAAATTATTAAATTGGCATCAATTAACGTTACCTCAGTATGGTGTAGTTATTAACAACGTGAACCTCAGTAATACTAATCTTGAATCAATAAATATCGAATCAGGAACATTATTAAACAAGTCTCCAGAAAGCGCATATGCCGCAGCTCAAAATATAGTTAAAGATGCAGATTTACAATATCAGCAAAATTTGGATAGTTTACGAGAGATAAATCCTGCATTATTAGATTTCATGGTTAAAATCGATACAATTAAGTCATCAGCTGAATCTAAACAAGATGTACCACCATTAGAAAAATTAATTATCAATAAATAGGAGAGTATTATGACGATTATAGAACAATTAAATTCTCATTATGATGAGATGTCAAAAAAACGTTTACTAGATTTGTTTGCCTCTGATGCTAAGCGGGCGGTTAATTTTACTGCTAGCTACAATGGACTTTATTTTGATTATTCAAAAAATAATATAACCACTGAAACATTGGATTTGCTAACTAAATTAGCACAAGAAAAACAACTGCAAGCCAATATTCAGGCGATGTTTGGTGGTAGTAAAATTAACAATACTGAAGAACGTGCTGTATTGCATACTGCACTGCGTTCAAAAGCTAGTGAAATATACGTTGATGGTAAGAATGTAATGCCTGAAATCAATGCTGTAAAACAGCAAATGGCAGAGTTTTGTCATAAGATACACAGTGGAGCGCACTTAGGTTATACTGGTAAAAAAATTACCACGATTATTAATATAGGAATCGGTGGTTCAGACTTGGGTCCTGTATTAGTAACGCAAGCGTTAAAACCATACCGCGTAGCTGGTATGCAAGTTCATTTCATTTCTAGTGTTGATGGTTACATGTTGCAAGATACTCTTAGTGATATTGATCCCGAATCTACACTATTTGTGATAGCTTCTAAGACTTTTACCACACAAGAAACCATGACTAATGCCAATAGTGCACGTGAATGGTTTTTGGCTAAGACGCAACAGCCAACAGCGATTGCTAAACACTTTATTGCCTTATCTACCAATGCAAAAGCAGTTAGTGAGTTTGGAATCGACTTAGCTAACATGTTTGCATTCTGGGATTTTGTTGGTGGACGTTATAGCTCATGGTCGGCAATTGGTTTGAGTATCGCACTATATATCGGTTGGGATAATTTTGCAGCCTTCTTAGATGGGGCTAATTCTATGGATCAACATTTTGTTGAAACAGCAGATTTAAGCAAAAATTTACCTGTTATTTTGGGTCTAATTGGGTTTTGGTATGTTGACTTCTTTGATTATCGTAGCTTAGTAATTTCACCGTACAATACTCGTTTAACACGCTTTCCTGCATACGTGCAACAGTTAGAAATGGAAAGTAATGGTAAGTCAGTAGATAAACAGGGTAATCCAGTAAATTATCTAACTTGTCCAGTTATTTGGGGTGATAGTGGCATTAATGGACAACATGCATATTATCAGTTATTACATCAAGGTACTCAAATTGTTCCGATGGATATTATCATTGCAACTTCAGATAAATTTAGCGATAAAGCACATAATGATATCTTATGGTCAAATGCGGTAGCACAAGCAGAAGCATTTATGTGCGGTAAGACTTATGAGACAGCTAAAGCAGAATTACTTGCACAAGGAATGAATGACGAGAAAGCCTCTGAGATTGCGAAGCATAAAGTATTCCATGGTAACCGCCCAAGTAATACAATTATTTTACCTGAAATTAGCCCATATTATTTAGGTATGCTAATTGCATTATATGAACATAAAACATTTGTACAAGGTGTATTGTGGAATATTAATACCTTTGATCAGATGGGTGTGGAGCTAGGTAAACAGTTGGCTAAGGCTGTTTTAAAAGACATCCAAAATGGAACGTCTGGTGAACATGATGTATCAACTATGGCAATAATCCAACAATATTTGTCTGCTAGTAAATAAAAATGCTAATAAATGCTTTGGGCTTTTGCTTTTTTCTACTAAATAGCGTATAATAGCCCAAAGTTTTTTTGGAATTATTTATGCATAAATTAAAATTATTATTGTTGATTGCAATGAGTTCAACAGCAGTATTTGCAGCTCCAGTAGAAGAGTCAGCAACTGTAGCTCTTGACAATCAGGCTTTTCAAAAATTTGATGACCAGTTTTATTTAGGTTGGGGTGCAACTTACGGAAATCTTACTAATGCTTATGGTGAAAATGCCAACTACGGCATGACGACAATAGGCTTTGGTGTGGAACGACTATTTGATATGGGTTTGTGGATGCGCTTTGATGGTACGATGATGATCGGTTATAGTAACTTCAATTCAAGCAATCCAAATGCGATTACAGCTCCATTAGGGCAAAATCCAAGTATCGCTAATCTTGATATGAAAATTGGTTATGCATTTCCTGTTGTAAAAGATACATTGCTAGTTACTCCATATGGTTTGGTAGGTCGTAATACTAACTTATCTTCAAACTCGTTGAATAATAATATGTCAACAGGTAGCGATGGAACAACAACACCAACGATTAACACTACTGAAGATTATTTTCTAACAGGTGGTATTGGTGGTCGTATTGAGTATATTCCTGCTGATTGGGTTGAATTATATTTTGACCAAAATGCTTTATATAGCTCAGATCAATCGCAACCAACATCTACTTATTCATCAATGAGTAACTTTAGTTTTACCTCGACATTGGGTGCTAAATTCAATGTGTGGCAAGAATTACAGTTAGGTGCTAGCGCATACTACACTCGTTATGCATTGGTAAATAGTGCTACATACGCTCAACAATATCAATTGAATCCACAAAATGATATAGGTTTTATGGCAACGATTGGCTTAACATACTAAGAGTATTACTAATTACTTGCATAAGAAAATAGGCACTAACTAAGAGTGCCTATTTTTATTTATTTCAAATTATAGTGCGTTTTTAAAGATTTGTTCAATATCGTTTTGATCTGCACGACGTGGATTAGTTAAACCACACGCATCTTTAAGTGCATTTGCTGCCAATACAGGAATATCCTCTTCTTTGGCACCTAAATCTTTCAGACCTGCTGGAATACCCACATCTGCTGATAACGAACGAATCGCTACGATACATGCTTCAGCACCAGCTTTAGCATCTAAATTGCTCACATCAACCCCCATTGCTTGAGCAACATCACGTAATCGCGCTGCAGATGTTTCAATATTGAATGTTTCTACATGTGGTAATAATACTGCATTACAAACACCATGAGGTAAATCATAGAATCCACCTAATTGATGTGCCATTGCATGTACATAACCAAGTGATGCATTATTAAATGCCATACCTGCCAAGAACTGTGCATATGCCATGTTCTCACGGGCAACAATATTTTGTCCATCTTTAACGGCAGTGCGTAAGTTTTGCGCAATTAGTTCGGCAGCTTTCAGGGCACACGCATCAGTAATTGGCGTTGCTGCAATTGATACATACGCTTCAATTGCATGAGTTAAAGCATCCATACCTGTTGCAGCAGTTAAACCAGCTGGTTTAGCTAACATTAATTCAGGATCATTTACTGATAAAATCGGCGTTGTATTACGATCAACGATTGCCATTTTGATATGACGTGCTTCATCTGTAATAATACAGAAACGTGTCATTTCACTTGCCGTACCAGCAGTTGTATTGATTGCTACTAATGGTAATTGCGGTTTTGCAGAGCGATCTACACCTTCGTAGTCACCAATATGACCACCGTTAGTTGCACATAACGCAATACCTTTAGCACAATCATGTGGTGAACCGCCACCCAATGAAACAACGAAATCACAGTCATTTTGTTTTAATAGAGCCAAACCTGCTTCAACATTTGATACGGTTGGATTTGGTTTAACTCCATCATAAACTACACTAGCAATACCATTATCAGCTAATAATTTACTTACTTTATCTGCCACACCAATTTTGTTTAATACTGCATCTGTAACAATTAGACCCTTGGTAAAGCCATAAGATTTGATATTTGCCATAGCCTCAGTTAAACATCCAGCACCCATAACATTTACCGCAGGGATAAAAAATGTTGTTGCCATAGTTAGACTCCTTATATAAAATTTGTAGACGCTAAAAATATTTTTTTAACAACGATATTATACGCCCCTAAAATTTATAAGGCAATTAATTTTATTTTGCACCTGCGTTGTGAAACGATAACATAATAATAACTTAGTTAAGATAATCTAACTGATTAACTAAGCAAATTTGCTATCTGAATGAATAGAATTGGATAAGCACTGAGAACTAAAGCAAATCATGCTAAAATTATGCTTAAAGTATAGTGATTAGGACAAACATGGCAAAAGTATTAGGTATTGAAAGTTCATGCGATGAAACAGGAATCGCAATTTATGATACTAATGATGGATTATTGGCAGAAACTTTGTATTCTCAGATTGATTTACATCGTCAATATGGTGGTGTAGTGCCAGAACTTGCTTCACGAGATCACTTGCGTAAGATAATTCCATTGATTGATGAATGTTTAATCAAATCTAATCTAAAACTTAGCGATTTGGATGCGATTGCATATACGGCTGGTCCTGGATTAAATGGCGCTTTATTAGTCGGTGCAAGTGTCGCGAATGCGCTTGGGCTTGCCAATAATTTGCCAGTTATTCCCATCCACCATTTGGAAGGACATTTATTATCACCACTATTGAGCGCCGATAAACCAGAAACACCATTTATGGCATTGTTAGTGTCGGGTGGACATAGTCAATTAATTGCAGTTAATGCGATTGGTAGTTATGAAATTATTGGTGATACTTTGGATGATGCTGCTGGTGAAGCATTTGATAAAACTGCCAAAATGCTTGGGTTGCCATATCCTGGTGGCAAATACATTGCTGAATTAGCACTTAAAGGTAATGAAACTTATAAATTACCGCGCCCGATGTTACATAGCGGTGACTTAACTATGAGTTTTTCAGGGTTAAAAACGGCGGTTTTGACGCTAATCAATAATCTAAAAGCTGAAGGTGTTGCGATTGAAAATCAAGTTTTGGCGGATATTGCCAAATCTATTGAAGAAGCAATTACCGATGTCTTACTCAAAAAATCTTTATCGGCAATTCAACAAACAGGTATGAAACGCTTAGTTGTCTCTGGTGGTGTTAGTGCTAACCTTACTTTGCGTCGCAAGTTTGATGAGATGGCAAAAAAACACCACATTGAAGTATTTTATCCACCATTATCGTTATGTACCGACAATGGCGCGATGATTGCACTAGCTGGCGCTATTCGCTATGCATCAGGGAGTTATGACTATAGTTATAGTGTGTATCCGCGTTGGGATTTGTCCTCGCTTGGAGCTATTTCGTGATAAGCAATTCTGCGCAAGTCTTAGAATTATTAGATGTTAATGCAGGTTATTATGCGATTGTTGCTAATGGTGAATTTCCTGCCTCTCCTGCGATATTAGAGATATTATCAAGTGCTGAATTAATAATCGCTTGTGATGGTGCAGGACTACGGCTTAATCAGCATAACATTGTCCCTGATTATGTCGTGGGAGATAATGATTCAACAACAGTAAATAATCTAATCAGTAAACATCCCTATGTCTTTATGGCGGATCAATCGTGTAATGATTTAACTAAGGCTATCCGTTTTTTACGTAAGCAAAATCTTTCACTACGCCCAGTTATTATTTTTGCGGCTAATGGTTTTCGTGAAGACCATATGATTGCTAATTTTGCATTACTAGCCCAATATGCAGAGTATTTTCCAGATATACACATGGTTAGTGATTATGGTATCATGACACCACTAACTAAGACTATTACAACCTTAACTACAATTTATGGGCAACAACTTTCAATTTTTTCTTTTTCGCCAAATAATTTAATTAGTTGTGCACAATTAAAGTGGCAATTATCTGATATTCAATTCCCTCATCTCAATAGCGGTACATTAAATCAAGCGACCGACGACTATATAACTATTCATTCTCAAGCGCCAATTATTATTTATCGTAGCTTCGAGATTAAACCCGCCTAACTACTTACTGAACCTTAGCCATAAGGTAATTTATGGTGTATCATTTTTATAGCTAAGGTATTGATTTTCATGATTACATCTTCGCTCTAAGCACTATAAGTTATGTTAAAATAGATGATATTGATAACTTACAACGTATTTATTGGGAAATTATGGCTACATTAAATCTAGGTTTTGAAAATCAATTGTGGGAAATGGCGGACAAACTCCGAGGTAATATTGAGTCGTCAGAATACAAACATGTGGTATTGGGATTAATATTTTTGAAATATATCTCAGATGCTTTTGAAGAAAAATATAATGAACTGATTGCAGATGGAGATGGATTTGAAGAGGAATCTGATGCCTATTTAGCGGAACACATTTTCTTTGTACCACCGATGGCACGCTGGGGTTTTATAAAAGACAATGCGAAAACTATACGTATTGGTACGATTATAGATGATGCAATGATAGCAATAGAAAAACATAATTCTGTACTAAAAGGCGTACTTCCTAAAAATTATGCGCGTCCAGAATTGGACAAAATACGCTTAGGTGAATTGGTCGATCTTTTTTCTTTTCGAGTTGGCGATAAAGAATCACGAGCTAAAGATGTACTTGGTCGGGTTTATGAATATTTCTTGGGACATTTTGGTTCTTCGGAGGGAGAGTTTTATACACCTCCATCAATAGTAAAGTTATTGGTTGAAATGATTGAACCATATCAAGGTAGAGTTTATGATCCTTGTTGTGGTAGTGGAGGTATGTTTGTTCAAAGCCAAAAATTTGTTACAGAGCACCAAGGGCGTATTGGAGATATTGCTGTTTATGGGCAAGAATTTACCGCAACTACTTGGCGATTAGCTAAGATGAATCTAGCTATCCGCGGTATTGATGGTAATCTCGGCGAACGAGATGCTGATACACTTGGCAATGATCAACACAAGTTACTTAAAGCTGATTATATATTGGCAAATCCACCATTTAATATTAAAGACTGGGGCGGTGATAAATTAAAAGATGATGTACGCTGGAAATATGGCATACCGCCAAATGGTAATGCCAATTATGCGTGGATACAGCATATGATTTCTAAATTATCTCCCCGTGGTATAGCTGGTTTTGTCATGGCAAATGGCACAATGTCAACCTCAAGCAGTGGTGAGGGTGAAATTCGTAAAAATATCATTGAAGCTGGTTTAATTGATTGTATTGTAACTATGCCAACCAATCTTTTTTATACCGTAACTATTCCTGTTTGCCTGTGGTTTGTTAGCAAAAATAAACAACAACCACGCAATCGAACTAATGAAATTCTATTTATTGATTCCCGTAAAATGGGTACTATGGTTACTCGCAAACATCGTGAATTGTCTGATGATGAAATTAAACAAATTACGGATACATATCATAACTGGAAAGCTGGCACCAACTATCAAGATG
>RXKA01000075.1 GCA_003962985.1 Pseudomonadota bacterium
TATGCATAAGATGGATTAACTAAAACATAATTAGTTGCTTTAGCCACACCATTTTCTGAATAAGTTTTTACCAATTGTGGTGCAGTTGGTGAAGCTGGATTAGTAGTAACATCACCAATTTTTACTCCACCTGTTAGAATATTATTTAATAAATCTGTACGATTATAAGTATCAATAACCTGATTGCCATTCACAACTCGTGTCACTTCAACACGATCAATCGGCATTTTACTATACAGTAAAAATAGCAACTCAATATAACTATTAATTCGGCTTAACGTTGTAGTTTTGACAAATGCATTCGTCTTGCCACATTCAACTCCACCATTAATAATGTTAACTGTCTTACCAAATCCAATTGAAGCATTAAATTCGGCACTGCTACTACCAGTTGTAGGATGAAAGAATCCATCATGCATGGAAGGCTTTTTGGATCCACTTGCTTCCTCAAACGGAATTGACCAGTAAGCAAGAGCCGTACCCCAACCTAATACACCATCGGTACCTAGCTTAGACGGATTATTAGCCAAATCTAATGGATGATCTGGATTGATTTTACTACCGTAAAAAATATAATTATAAGCATAAGTCAATTGCTTTGCACCCCGACCAAAATATTGATTAGCTGGAATGCTTGGATCTGGAGTATCAGATTGTGCACAAAATGCCCGCGCTTCAACACAATATCCTGAATTAGAGCCATTACACAGCTGAATCGAACCTGAAGCAGGAATTGAACCACTAGTCGCACAAAAGCTTGCTTTAGAACCATATTGACTGCAACCAGAGCTACTACATGATCCTTCTGAGGTTGCAGTCAGACCAAAACCAGATCCCAAAGCTCCTGCAGTTTTGAATGTTCCATCAGCTGAAAATACTGGTGGCGAAGCACCATTAGTTTCTTGATTAATATTAGCAAGAAAGGCTGCAAGTTCACGCATGTCATTAAAGTAATCACCACTTGCAAATGGTGTTTTGTCTGGGTACTTAGCAAATAAACTACTATAGGCAGTAACTAAATTCGTATAAGAAAAATATGTATATGGACTAGGATTTTTATTAATCTTAGCTAAATTATATGGTTGTTCAGCGTAAGCTGGATCATAAGCATTACCAGTTTGCCCACGATAAATTCGTTCAAATTCACAACTGGTTAAAATAGTTTCCATACCAGTTGGAGTATAGGTCTGACTACTACCTCCATATGTACAATTAGTTGACTGCCCACTACTTGATGTATTATTACTGCCACCATTGCACCCACTCAAAACAAAAAACGAAGCGCTAACTAATGCTAAATTAAGTATGGTTACTTTTCTCATTTAATATACCCTTGATATGTTTTAGCTACTTGCAGAGTATATCATAAAAAAATAGATTGAAAATCAAAAAACTTACTTAAATAGTAGTGTTTTTATGTCTAGATTAAAATATTATATTGATTTCTGTAAGTTAACTTCTGAATAATGTTGTAATTTTGCACCTCAAATGGATATCTATACTTAGCTTTACTCAGCGTTTATCTGAAAGCAATTTGCATATTTTACTTAATTTAATCACTTATACATTTTGATTATATTCTTTTTCATTAGTTTTTATTAGTAGCTATCATCTTACACTTATAAATGATACTAAGAAATATAAAATACAAGCTCATTCAAATTGAAAACATACCTAGGCTAGCTATATAATTACTGCTAATCTAGGCATTAATATTATTACAATAGACAGTCTTTAAGTAATCGTTTCCAACCACGACCATCAATCTTATGATGGACTAAAATATTTGGCTTACGCACTACCCACTCATCAGTAAATCCTGCAATCGAACCCACCACGCTACGTTGATCAACAACCGTCATACCACGAGTTAATTTACCATGCAATTCTACTTCAACACGATATAATCCATTAGCTGTACTTAGGCTTGGCTCTAAAGCAATCGCCATCGCAACAGGATCATTTTGAATCAAGCCAGCATCACCCAGCCAATCAACACTGGCACGCAACGCATGAATATTACAATCCATCGCAAATTTAGCTAATTCATTATCTAATTGATAAATGTCTTGAATTTCACTCGATGAAATGATAGCATCTTGCAATGCAACTTCCCAGCCTACCATTTCCATAGCCATACCACTGGTAAACACTACTTGTGCAGCCTCAGGATCACACCACACATTATATTCAGCAGCAGGAGTAACATTACCTACCGTACATGCAGCACCCGCCATCATTACAACGCGTTTAAATTTGCTGGCAATCGATGGATCTTTGGCTAATGCTGTTGCTATATTAGTTAATGGACCCAAAGTTACTAATTCTAACTGACCACTATATTGATGTGCTAAACGAATGATAGCATCAACAGCATGCTCTGAATCTTCTTTACGATGCGGTAATGGATAATTTTTATCTCCCATACCATCATTACCATGATACCAATGTGCATGCAAGCGTGGTTGAATTAATGGTTTATCACAACCTGCGAACACAGGAACAGAATTCCCACATAATTCTAATGTGTATAGCGCATTGATTACGCCTTGTTGTAAACTTACGTTACCAGATACTAATGTAACTCCGACCAACTCAATATCAGGATGACGTGCTGCCATCAATATTGCTACAGCATCATCCGAAGCAGTATCGGTATCAATTAACATTACTCTTTTATCACTCATATCAACCCCCACTAAATTATTATTACTACAAATAGTATCTTTACAAAATACTATTAATCATCTTTGAAACAGCCTGAATAAACTCATCTTCATCATAATCATTAACAATATTACGCTTAAACAAAGTAAAAATTGCAGATGAACCAATAACTAAAGAAGTAATGAGTTCTGCCTTCATTTTGGCATTAGCACCTGATATAGCTGATTCAATTTGCTTAACAAAACAATCATGAAATTGTGGACCTATTATCTCCGATGCAGTTTCACTTGTGATTGATTGCAAGAATAAATTATTACGCGCAGCATAAATCTCATTGCTCTGAATTTTAATCATATGATGCGCAAGTAACTTACCGATATCTGCATTTGCAAACATCGATGACTTTGCTGTTGTCGCCTGAGCATTTTTGTTAGTACCATAAGTTTCTTCAATAACTATTTGATACAAATTTTTTTTAGTTCCAAAATATCGATTAACTAATGCAACATCAACGCCAGCCGCTTTTGCTATCTCACGTAATCCAACTTGTTCATAACTTCGTAGTGTAAAATATTTTTTAGCTGCCGCAATAATTTTTAATTTAGTTTGTTCAGATTTTTTAAGATTATTATTTTTCGTTTGCATAGTCGATATATCAGCATCTGTAAATATCCTAATTACTCTCTTTTTGCATAAACAATGTCAGTTCCCCAACTGTAAAGCCAAATTTTTTAAAATAATTACGATTAATTAATTGTCCATCTGGCATCAAATACATCCAGTCATCGAAATTTATCGCATAGGTAGAATCATCAACCTTGATATTCATGGTATATTTCCAATTCATAGCATTACCTGCAACCGTGATTTCAGCCTTACCAATTACATCAGGCGTAGTTGCTTCGTAAGTACTCTCAGTTAATTTATGAATAGACCATATTCTACTTTCTGTTTTGCCGTCACTATAGACGATTTTCTCATCAAAATGTCCAATATCACCATTCCAAGTTGCGACCCCAGAAAAATTAAAGCGACGGTTAATATTGGCTTTATAGTCTTCGACAATTCCATAACCAGTAATTTTACCATTTAAGAAGTTTTGCAAATCAAGTTTCGGTGTATTGTTCGCATACTGTTGAACATTGTTTGTAGAACAAGAAGATATAAACAAACCGCAAAGTGACATTAATAATTTTCTCATCATAATTTCCTTTTCATTTAAGTAGATAATTTGCTTAATTCTAATTGAATAACATTAATACGCCCACACTCAAATCCTGCACTGCATACTGCAAGATAAAAACGCCATAATCTGATAAATCTGTCATCAAAACCAATGTGCTTAATTTTGTCACGTGAATTATCAAACTCATCTAACCAGATTCTCAGAGTCTTGGCATAATCTTTACCAAACCGATATGTATCATCAACTTGTAGATTACTCTTACGGATTATCTTATGTAATTCTCGCTCACATGGTAACATACCACCAGGGAAAATAAACGTTCTTATCATATCCGCACTTTTACGATAATTATCAAATAAATCATCTTCAATAGTAATGATTTGTAATAATATTTTACCATCATCTTTGATAAGACTTGCTAATTTGGTAAAATAAGTATTCCAATACTTCTCACCAACCGCTTCAAACATTTCAATTGAGACTATCGCATCATATTGACCTGTTTGGTGACGATAATCTTCTAAACAAATATCGACATCAAGATGTGCCGTTCTTTTCTGTGCATAATCGTGTTGCTCGTTAGAAAGAGTAATCCCCTTCACATAGTGCCCACGCATCCCTGCGAGTTCCGCAAAGCCACCCCAACCACAACCGACTTCAAGAATACGTGCATGAGGATGAGTAATTCTATTTAATAATCGATTATATTTATTACATTGCGCGTGTTCTAAACTAATATCACCATCAAATATAGCTGCTGAATACGTCATAGTTTTATCAAGCCATAATTGATAAAATTCATTACCTAAATCATAATGAGCGGCAATATTCTTTTTGCTTCCTTTTAATGAATTACGCTTAGTCAGATATAATAGTTTTGATAGCTGTTTAAATAAAAATTTACCATGCCCATAAGCATTAAAAATTTTTTCATTTTGTAGCGCAAAACTTAATAAGTATTCTAAATTTGAGGTCTGCCAATAACCATCACGATAATCTTCAGCAAAACCAACATCACCCTTATTCATTAGTTGCGCAACTACTCGCCAATCATCAAAATCAATATCTGCACTGTAACCAGATTTTGTGCCACTAAATTTTTTTACCTCACCATCAGGAAAAGAAATTGTAATTTCACCATATTCAATATGTTCAAGTTTCTTGAGTAAGTTTCTTCTGATTATCGATTCAAACACGATTACCCTTTCTTTTTATGACTTTGCGGATATGGAACAAATGGAACTTTTTTAATCAACAATTTAAACGCATGATAATAAATAGCGCTTATAATCTTCAGACTATTCCATGGACTACTAATTATCTGCTGTTGAAGCTCTGTCGTATTATCAGTAGGAATTAGCCTCGCTGTATAACCTGCACTAAATACTTTCTTGTCCCCCTGATAATTATCAATCTGAAAATACAAATTATCGTGCGAAAACTTAAATGTCCAATGATAATCTTGATTAAGCCCCCAAAATGGTGAGACATGAAAATCTTTTTTTATAACATAGGGTTTATTCTGCATATCAATTAAATAATAGTGACGCTCATTCCATGGTGTATTTGAAACTTCCGCGAGCACGTAGCGACACTCATCACTCATCACACATAGATAAAGATTTAGCGGACTAAAATAAATACCCAAATTAGATAATTGCCCCAAGAGAAAAATTTTTTCAGTACCATCTAGGCGAGCACCAAGATTAATTAGTTTTTTTCTTACCTTATATTTTAATTCCCCAATCTCACCGCGTAGATAGTTAGCATCATTAAAATAATATATGTTGAACTTATTTACTGAGATTAGTTTAGATGAGTTGCTAAGTAGTTGAGGATTATCAACATCTAATAAAAAGCTATTCAATTTGTATTCAAATTCATGTTCAACAGGAGTATAACGCTTATGCCATACTCTTCCCTTAGCTAAAGCATTCTTAAACAATTTTAACTCCCAATTGTTGACATACCATTAATGCACTTACTACACCATCTTCGTGAAAGCCATTTTTCCAATACGCACCACAAAAATACGTATTGTTATGTCCAGATACTTCAGCAAAACGTTGTTGTGCCACCACTGCCTGACGAGAATAAATAGGGTGAGAATAATTATAGCGTGCTCGAATTAGATTAGGATTGATTAACTCAGTACTATTTAGGGTAACGCAATAAATTCTATGTGCATGTAACCCCTGTAAAATATTCATATTGTAAGTCAAAGTTGCTTGAGTATCACTATTGTCACTAATCAAATAATTCCAACTCGCATGAGCCAATTTGCGTTTAGGCAATAATGATGTATCTGTATGTAAAACTACTTCATTATCAGAATACTTAATATTACCAAGTATATCTAACTCCAATTTAGTTGGTTCTGCCAATAATGCCAAGGCCTGATCAGAATGACAGGCAAAAATAACTTTATCAAATGTTAAAATTTCTTCATCAACATGAATCTCTACACCATTGGTACTACGAATAACTTTCTTCACTCTGGAATTAAGTCTAATTTTATCGTTAAAATCCCTAGTGAGTGGCTCAATATATTGACTAGAGCCACCTTCAATCGTAAACCATTGTGGTCGATTAACAACCTCTAAAAGACCATGATTTATAAAGAATTTAGCAAAAAACTCTAGAGGAAACTCTAACATTTCACTAATTCCCATCGACCAAATAGCCGAACCCATTGGCAAAATATAACCATGAGAAAACCATTTACTAAAGTTATTACGTTGAATAAACTCACCCAAGCTTAAATCAGTGTCATAACTTCCCGACTTAACCATTTTATTAAAGCGCAAAATATCGCTTAATAACCGATAAAATTTGGGATTTATCAAATTACGTCGATCGGCAAATAAACTATTTAAATTATTTCCATTGTACTCCAAATCCCAATGATCATTACGTACAGCAAAACTCATCTCAGTTGGACGATATTTAACACCCAATTCATCCATAAGCTTCTGAAATTGTGGATATGTCCGATCATTAAAGACTATAAATCCTGTATCAATATTTAAGCCATCAACTTTCACCGTGTGCGTATGACCACCAATCCATGATTCCGCCTCAAAAACCTGAATATCATGGTGTTGATTAGTATAATATGCGGCAGTAAGCCCCGCAATACCACTACCTATTATTGCTATTTTCATAAATTACTTTCTAAAAATTTTGCCAACTGTACGCCACAGCGTACGTGGTAATAAACTTAAGATTTTCATTGGGAGAGTAAGTTTGCTAGGAAATGATATCTCCGCTACACGCTGAGTAATGCCAGTCATAATGATCGTTGTTGCATCATCCACATCAACTAAAAATGGCATTTCAAAATCGTTCCGTCCCGTCAGTGGTGTTTTTACAAATCCTGGATTGATCACAGTTACATCAATATTTAGCTCTGCTAAATCAATGGCAAGAGCTTCAAATAAATAATTCACCGCTGCTTTGCTTGCTCCATAAGCTTCTGCTCGACTTAATGGCAAATAATATGCCATACTTGCGACTCCAACTAAATGTGGATTATTAGCTTTTCTTAGCAATGGTAAAAAACATTCTAAACAATTGGTTATACCAAAAAAATTCACATTCATAACATCTTTAAATGTCTGGCTCGTAAATTGAGTAGCATCAATATATTCACAAGTACCCGCATTCAAAATAACCAGATCTAAGGATGGTGATTGATTACTAATTTGCTCACCTGCTTGTGCTACAGAATTAAGGTCAGTTACATCCGCAGAAATTGGAATTACATTATACTCGCTTAATTCGCGCAACCCATCCAAAGAGCGACCAATACCAAATACTCTATGCCCCAATTGAGCATATTTTATCGCTAATGATTTGCCTATCCCAGAAGTAGCGCCAGTGATTAATATCTTCATATTGTTTACTCTAAAATGGTATAACTAATTAGTAATTCGTGTATTGTATCAGCACGCCATCAAAAAGTCAACATCTGTTGACTTTATTGTAGGCATATAGTTATAACAATTGACTAACTTCATAACTATGCTAAAATATCCTGCTAATATATTGAATGTACTAAAAATATACTTAAAGCATCCACGATTATAAATTCATCATCCTTGGTTAGCACACAATCATTTGGCTATAAGCGAATACTTACTCATTAATGAATAAGCACCAATTATATAATTAAAAAAACATCCCTGATTCAAGCAAAAATTAAAGGAAAAACGTGATACAAGCAGTAGATAGATAAATGAAACTATAAATAGTTCCTAAAGATTGTTGGTTATAATCTAATATGTAGAAGTCACAAAATTACAATAGGATCGCATGCTGAAAATAATATGTTACAGATCCGACCAGAAAACCAATATTTATTGCGAGAGATTAAATTGATAGGCATAAATCTTATTGAGAATTTATGGATTAACTAAAACAAAACTAAATATAATATTTTGGATTAAAGAGTATGATCATGTAAAATCTTACACAAATTTAACAGTACCATAGCAGGTCAATTATCTAAAGTTCTTTTAAGTTAATTGGTATCAATGATACTGCATCGATAAATCATCAATTTACAAGTCTAGTGCCGTTCAGCATGCTAATCTCAATTTGTCGTGTAGCATGAGAACATAGGCAATAAAAAACAGGCAGTAAAAATATCTGCCTGTTTTAGATCCTTAGTTACTTAAGATAAGTTGGATTTTTGTAATAATTGATTAACTTATTAGCTAACCAGCCGTTATCATTGATAGGGAATGTTCCAACACTCTGTGTTTGTCCACCACCCCACAAGATTGCAAAAACATTAGCATTTGCAGCTACATTTAAATTGCCATTATCTTTTGACCAGTTATAACCATTCATAGTCATATAATTAGTTAGCTGACATGCAACCCCACTACAATTATAATAAGAACTATTTAGTGTTATCTGTTTTAAGTAGTCTGCCATATTACTTAGGTCAGAATTAAGCTCTGCCTGACCAAAGAAATAACCAGGTGCCGTTGAAGCTCTTTGATAACTAGGGTTTGCTACTACTTCTGCCTGTGTCTGAATATGCCCACCAGGAATTTGCCATAACATAACTGGCTGATTACCTAGTCCACTACTTACTTGCTGAACAAAAGTCAGGTAATTATTCCAATCACGGGCATTATACCAGTATCCAGTACCAGAGGCAGCTGAATCATCCATTTCGTAACGGTCAAACACTAAGAAATCAGGCTTATATTTGCCATTATAAACTTCTAAATCTTTCCATAAAGATACTATAGGATCAGAAATATTCGATTGAATAGCTTGATTTGTATTAAGCTGGTGTATCCAGTTTGCAGAATCAACAGCCCAAACATTTTCCTGCCAGCCAAAAGTTACATCTGGTCCAAAATACTTGATAGCCCAGTTGGTCGCTTGTATCCAGCCCTTAAAGCTATTAGCAAAAGATGGGATAGTCACACCAACATCTGGGTTACTAGCACAACTTTGATACCAAACATTTACAGCTTTATCTTCCCAAACTGATTTAATGTCCCAATACGACCAAACTTTACCTGAATTACGCAATTGAGTTGCCATTTCCATTGGTGTTCCACCAGCAACAGTTACGGTATCACCATTAGAAAGTGTGAAATCGGTCGGACCAAATTTACGCTTCATAAAGCATACTGCCTGCTGTAGTGATTTATTTACTGGAATATTTAATGTTGATAACGTTCCACCATTAGCAAAAAGTTTTTGCTGCTGAACCATTCCTAATAAATCAGGATTAATGATAATTGATCCAGGATATGCATTATCTGTTGATTTAGATTGCTGCAACGTTTGTGCATCAAGCATTAGATTTACAAAATGCATGGCTGGAATAGACTCACCCTGATAAACCAAAGCTGCTCCAGCTGCTGGCTGATCGTAACCAAAATCTTTATAAGCCGTTCCACCACTCATTTCTGCAGTATAATCAACCATCGTTGGCATAACATGTTTGCCATATTCTTTAGATAAACTACTTGCAACAGCAATAGTATTCATAGTGTAAATTGGAAACACGATTTTACCTGGGTCACCATTACCGCCATCACCACCATATTTGAAAATCGCATCCACTGGACGACCAGACAAGCCACCATTATTGGTAGTATTTGCATCTGTTACAGCACCCATCGCAAGATAATTAGGCCAACCTGCAACTGTCTTGCCACTTGGTGTATATGATTCAAAGGTAGCAGCAATTGATTTATTGGCATTAATAAGAATAGTACTTTCAACTGGATTAGTTTTATAACTATCCCCAGCAAGTATAGTATAACCAAGATTAGTATTATTTTCAAACTGATAAGTTACTTTTGTATTTGTCAAGCCACTATAATTTGGATAAACATATTTACCGCCATCTTGGAAATATATAGTTGCACTATCACCATATTTCAGACCACTTAAAGTGTAATTAACCGTACGTTTAGTTGTAGTTGATAACTTATACGGAACTGTTAATGGCGTTGTCTGTCCATTTTTAATAGTTAACGTAGGTAAACCACTTTCTATATAGAATTTACCATTTTTGGGGTCAGCAATACCTTGAGCTTGAACTTTATATACGTGTGTTGCATCACTGATTGGCAAATCTTCAGTATTAATCGTTTGCCCCTGTTTGGCATTATAATATCTTACAAAACCAGATTCCTTGGTATTACTTACTTGTATTTGTAGCGTACCCGTATAATCAGAAACTAACGTCGGTAGTGTTATTGCTGCATTTCCAATGACGGCTGCTTTCGTATAACTAAGTGTAACATTACTATTTTGATTTGCTACAATTAATGGGCTAGCGCTTGGCATATAATTTACAGTAGTATTCGTTACCGAAGAAGCTGCTAACGTATAGGTACCTGCATTTAAACTTTCTATCTTTTGATTATAAACACCGCCTGCACTACTAGCTGGAACTTTAACTGTTGCAACAGTAGAACCATTGTTATCTTTTACTGTAACCGCTATATTGCTACATGATGTTGTCGTACAAGCTGCATTAGTTGTATCAACACTAACTGTCAGACTACCTTTTTGCTCAACTGGTGCGCTACCATTGATGCTTAAGCTTGCATTCGCAATGTTCAGTTGATAGCTACCACCATTTGAAGTATTAACCCCAGTACCGCTAAAAACAATTGAAGTATGCGGTAAAATTGTTCCGTTGTCATTCTTTCCTGTCCAAGCTTTATCGGCAGTAATTGTACCAACTTCAGTATTTCCACTTCCCTGAGCAAAACTAATTTTATAGTTGGCATCATTAACATAAACACTGGCATCACCCCAAGCAGCAAATCCACCGCTATTATCTATCGACGTAAATGATAATGAAGAACCTGCCAAGTCAATGGCTTTATCACAATTATTAGTAATACTAATTGTAGCACCACCAATATACCACCCACTACCACTTACATTTAATTTACCAGATAAACACTCTTGGGTAGCAAATAAAGCTCTTACTACAGGTGATGCTGCCTGAATGGTGGCACCGTTAGTAGTACTTCCATTACTAACGCTGCCTCCATTACAACCAGTCAAAATCACACCCCCAATAGCAGCAATCGCCATCGAGAGCTTATTAATTTTTTTATTCATTAGATCTCCCCTAAAAATTTAAACTCATAATATAGAATAGCTCGTTCCAAAAAACCAGCTATTAAAAACAGATTGTAAATCATTAATTAAACTTCGAAACACTTCCATTTTGGACAAAGTATGAATAAATCTGTTTGAAGTCGGATTCTAACAAATTTGGGGGAAAATGAAAATAGACAATTTTGTATAAAATATATTCAAAAATAGATGGTGGTACCATACCCCATATTTCATCTTAATGGTTAGGTATTATTCAAGTACATTCAATGTATCTATCATTGATGTAAATTTGTTTATCTATTGTGGTAGCTCATCATTTATTGTATAAGTGAAACTTA
>RXKA01000110.1 GCA_003962985.1 Pseudomonadota bacterium
CCCATCATGAAAGCACCCAATGCCAAACTATAATTTAGGGTAATAACGGCTAAACATAATCCAAAACACAGTCCTAAAGTTGAAATTAACATCATCTCATTACTTTTGAACTTTGCAATATAACCAAGTAATCTTGGGATTGTTAAGAGCCCAATCACGAGGGTAACGATAATAAATAGCGATAATTGACCAAGGGTAGTAACGATATTATTACCAACGATTTTACCACTAGTAGCAATACCTGACAGTAATGCGATAATCCCAATTGCTAAAATATCTTCAACAATTAAGACCCCGAATATTAATTGGGCAAATTTATGTTGTTTAAGACCTAGTTCACCCAGAGCTTTGACAATAATCGTGGTTGATGAAATTGCCATCATTGCGCCAAGGAACATGCAATCCATTTGTTGCCAACCAAAATACCTCCCAAGATTATAACCAATCGCAATCATTAGACTAGTTTCGCAAATCGCCGTAATAAAGGCACTTGCGCCAACCTTAGCAATTTTTTTGAGACTAAACTCCAGTCCTAATGAAAACATTAGAAATACAACCCCAAGTTCGCCGAGGGTGGTAATTGTTGTTTTATCATGCACTGCCAAAATTGATGGCATATGTGGTCCAATAATGATACCTGCAGCCAAATAACCAAGTACTACTGGCTGTTTCCATTTATTGAACAGTAGGGTAACGATACCTGCAACCAACATAATGATTGCCATATCGTGAATAAATGAGTTTCCGTGCATATAGTTAAATCCGTTTTAATTTGGCAAAAGCTGCTGACATACTATTATCAGCTGGCTGATTACGATTATTGTGTCTACCTGTTTGTGGCTTATTTGGTGCTGTTGGTACATTAAGTTTGTTTAAGCCTTTCATCGTTAATGCAATTCGCTTACGTTTCACGTCAACTTCTTCGACACGAACTTTAACGATTTGCCCAACTTTAACTACGTCATTAGGATTTGCGACGTATTTATCTGTTAATGCCGAAATATGAACCAAGCCATCTTGATGCACGCCAATATCTACGAATGCGCCAAAATTAGCAACATTAGTAATCACACCTTCTAGTTCCATGCCAATTTGCAAATCCTCAATTGAGTTGATTCCATCTTTGAATTGTGCCGTTTTGAATTCACCGCGTGGATCGCGACCTGGTTTATCTAATTCTTTTAATACATCTTGGATAGTTGGTAAACCGTAACCATGAGCGGTAAACTCCGTTGCTTTAATCGTATTTAAAATTTGGCTATTACCAATTAGATCTTGTAGTCCCAAACCAAGTTTGGTTGCGATTAATTCTACTAATGGATAACTTTCAGGATGTACCGCAGATTTATCTAATGGATTATCGCCATCGTTAATCCGTAAAAAGCCTGCACATTGTTCAAAAGTCTTATCGCCTAAGCGTGATACTTTAGTTAATTGTTTACGGTTTTTGAATTTACCATTGCTATCACGATAATTAACAATATTATTGGCGATGATGGAATTGAGACCAGCTACACGTGCAAGTAATGGTGCGGATGCAGTATTTACGTCTACGCCAACCGCATTTACACAATCTTCAACGACATTGTTTAGACTAGATACTAATTTAGTTTGATTTACATCATGTTGATATTGACCAACTCCAATTGATTTTGGATCAATTTTAACCAATTCAGCTAATGGGTCTTGTAAGCGTCGTGCAATTGAAACTGCACCACGTAGACTAACATCTAATTCAGGAAATTCTTTAGCAGCAAATTCAGATGCTGAATACACAGATGCACCAGCTTCAGAGACTACTACAATCTGAGCACTAATGTCCTTAAATTTATTCAACGTGTCTTTAACTAATTGTTCAGTTTCACGGGATGCGGTACCATTTCCGATGCTAATTAATTCTGCGTTAAATGTGGTTGCTAATTTAGCGATTATCAACATCGCTTCATCACGATTTTTAGTAAATGGGTAAATGGTTGTAGTGGTTAACAGCTTACCTGTATTATCAATAACTGCAACTTTGACACCAGTACGAATACCAGGGTCTAAGCCAATCGTAGTTTTACTTCCTGCTGGTGCTTGTAATAATAAATTATGTAAGTTCGTTGCAAATACCTTGATTGCTTCTTCATCAGCACGTTCGCGCATATTACTAATTTGTTCAGTCTCTAGTGATGGATAAATCTTTGCTTTCCACGCTAAGCGCACACAATCACGCAAATAGCTACTAGCAGCTTGATTTTCCACAATGGTAAATTCGGTACAAATCATATTCTCATAATTAGAAAACTCACCGCGCGCCAATATGTGTTGTTCTGGATATTCAACCGCAACTGACAGTACTCCTTCATTATTGCCGCGTAATATCGCAAGTGCACGATGTGATGGAATATTTTTAATTAATTCTCGATGGTCGAAATAGTCTGTAAATTTTATTCCTTCCTCTTCTTTACCACTAACTACTTTAGCAACAATTTCACCTTCATGATTAAAACGCTGTCTTAGATTAGCAAGTAAGCCTGCAGATTCAGCAAAGATATCCAAAATAATATAGCGTGCACCATCTAATGCATCTTGAGCGGTGTTAATGTTTTTTTCTGTGTTAATAAATTGTTCAGCTAACAATAATGGTTCTTGATCTTGATTTGCTAGTAAACTCAGTGCTAGAGGTTCTAAGCCTGCTTCTTTGGCAATTTGTGCTTTGGTACGGCGTTTTGGCTTATATGGTAGATATAAATCTTCTAGGGTGGTTTTATTATCTGCCGCATAGATTGCTTGTTCTAATTCTGGGGTTAATTTACCTTGCTCGCGAATCGAATTTAATATACTGTCACGGCGCTCATCCAATTCACGTAAGTAACCTAGGCGTTCTGCTAATGTTCTGAGCTGTGTATCATCTAAGCCACCAGTTACTTCTTTACGATAGCGTGCAATAAATGGCACAGTTGCACCATCATCTAATAATTTAATTGTACTTTCTACTTGATTTTGGTTGACATTTAATAAATTGGCTAATCGAGTTGCAATAGGTAATAACATTTATGTTCCGTAAAAATAATATATAATCTGAAATAAGGACAGTATTATAACCTAAAATTGCCAACAAACTTTAATCTGTTGGCAATCGTTATCACTTTTTGATTTAGATTAGACTATAATACGTGGGATACGTGAAGTAAATCCTACCAGTATCTCATAATCGATAGTGTGTAATTTATCACTTAATTCACGAATTTGAATCTCTTCAGAACCATCGATGCCAATTATAATTACTTTATCTCCGACCTGTGCACTATCCTTACCAAGGCTTACCATTAACATATCCATACAAATATTACCAACGATAGGATATTTTTTACCATTAATTAAAACATGCTGATCTAATGTAGATAATAAACGTCGAAAACCATCTCCATAACCAATAGCGATAGTTGCAATGTTTTCTTGTTCCTTGCTTACATAACGGTGCCCATAACTAATACCTGTTTCAGGTGCAATCTGCTTAAGTTGCATAATATGTGATACTAGTTGTAGACATGGTTTTACTGGTAGTAATTCTAACGCGCTTTCTGGGTGAGCAGGGTACCCATAGCTGACGATCCCAGGGCGTACCATATCAAAATATGATTCAGGATAGTAGATTACACCCCCTGAGTTAGCTAAATGACACATTACTTCTGGCTTAAGACTTTTGGCGAATTTCGCAATATGCGTAAAGCGTTCGATTTGCAATTCAGTTAACGTACGATTTGGTGAATCACTCGCCGCTAAATGGGAGTATACCCCAATCATCTCCAATACTGGATTAGAAGCCACAAAATTAACTAACTCCTCAGCTTCATTCATTGATGCACCGACACGCCCCATACCTGTATCAATTTTTACATGGACTTGACAGATTGTTTCTGCCTGATAGCAGTAGTCGGCAAGAATCTTAGCTTTATCTAGTGAAGTTATGGTGATTTCTAAATTGTTTGCTACTAGTGCCGATATTTGTTGATCATCAAAAGCACCAAATACTAAAATAGGTACTCTAATTCCATTTCTACGAAGTTCAACTCCTTCATCAAGACAGGCTACAGCTAAATAATCTACGTGTGGGGCAGCTATTTGAGCCATATTAACTAATCCATGACCGTAAGCATTAGCTTTTACGGGTAAACATAATTTGGTGTGTGAGCCAATTTTGTTGCGAATTAGGTTTAAATTGGCAATAAATTGTGCTTTATTGATATATATATTAGTTGTATGCATATTTTATCCTAGTTATAACGGGTTATATCCAGACCATCAATACTAATTTCTGGAGTTGTACCAGTTATTTTGGCGGCAAGATATTTTCCAGATCCTAAACACATTGTCCATCCGAGTGTACCATGTCCAGTATTAAGAGATAAATTACTAATCGCAGTATTTCCTACAATCGGTGTACTATCAGGGGTCATTGGGCGTAAACCACACCAAAAATTAGGTTGGCTTAAATCTCCACCCTGTGGGAACAAATCAGTTACCACCTTTTCCAAAGTTTTACGACGTTGCTCTGGTAGTGATAGATCAAATCCCGCTAATTCAGCCATTCCGCCGACACGGATACGATTATCAAAACGAGTAATAGCAACTTTGTAAGTTTCATCTAAAATGGTAGAACATGGTGCTAACTCGGAGTTGATAATCGGTAGAGTTAATGAATAGCCTTTTACGGGATAGACAGGAATATTTAACCCTAAATTTAGTAATAGTTGACGAGAATAGCATCCCAATGCCATTACATAATGATCAGCACAATATTCTTCTGCTCCACACCATACTGATTTGATGTTTCCGTTATGTTTATCAATTTTAGTAATGGTTTTATTGAAAATAAATTTGACACCAAGTTTTTCGCATTCACTAGTTAATTTTTGTGTAAAAATATGACAATCACCAGTTTCATCATTTGGTAATAAGAGACCACCAGTTAACAAGTGTTTTGATTTGGCTAATGCTGGTTCTACTTCTACGCAGCCATTGGGATCTAGGGCGCGGTAGGGTACTGAACATTCTTCTAGAACTGCGATATCCTTTTTCATTCCTTCGACTTGTTTATGGCTTCTGAATAGCTGCATAGTGCCACCCTGACGATCTTCATAGCTAATACCAATTTCTTTACGAAGTTCGATGAACATATCGCGACTATATTCAGCTAAACGTAACATCCGTCCTTTATTGATAGCATATCGTTCAGGATTGCAATTATTAATCATTTCCCATATCCATTGCAGTTGGAATAATGAACCATCAGGTTTAATTTTCAGTGGTGCATCGGCATCAAATAACCATTTTAATGCTTTAAGTGGTATTCCAGGTGCAGCCCATGGTGTCGCATAACCAGGGGAGATTTGCCCAGCATTTGCAAAACTAGTTTCATATGCGGTACCATTTTGTCTTTCGATTACGGTTACTTCACAACCTGATTTTGCTAAGTACCATGCTGTACTAACGCCAATGACGCCACCACCCATTATTAATACTTTCATTTGTGTTCCTAATAAAAATTCTGTTTACTATTAGTCATTTTGTAATTCTAATTTTAATTTTTCAATATTAGCTGCAATAACTTCTTTCTTTTCTTGTGAGAGCATAAATATTTTCGCAAAGATTATGCTTGCAACAAAAACTAGATAGTTATCGTAAGGAAATGCTACTAAATGCGTACTGTGACTATAAGAAATTAGGTATAACACAATGATATAGGCACTCATAAACCAGCTTTTTTTAAACGCAAATAACGGATTATCACGCGCAAAAATTAGCCAGTAACATCCACAGCAAGCTAACATTAAAATTAATAAGTAGAATAAATTGTCTGTACCAGACCAATAAACAAAGAAACTACAGCTCGCAAATCCTAAATAGCCAAATAAATTGGGAAATGGTAATTTGAATTTACGTTCAAGATTAGGAAATTTTTTGCGTAGTATCATTAATGCCAACGGACCAGATAAACAACTTAGTAGCGTTAATGATGATAAGAAATTAACCAATTGCGTCCATGTCGGAAATGGTAATAAGAAGAACGCACCTAAAACCAAATTTATCCATAGAGCGATATACGGTGCAGAGTTACGATTTACTTTTACCAATAATGATTTAGGGAAAAATTCTCTTCCAATGCCAAATAAAATTTTTCCAGTTACTGTAGTATAAACGTTAGCCGTACCTAGTGGTGCAATAATAGCATCAACAAATAAGATAATGTATATGTAATGTAGTCCAAATAAACTTAATAAACCTAGCAATGGTGCAATACCACCAACTAATGCCATATTTTCATTTGGTAAGCACCACATAAACATTAGTGATAGCATACTATAGATAAACCAGCCCAATGCAATTGGTGCGATTACGGATAGTGGAATTGCGAGTTTAGGATTTTTGGCACTATTTGCTAAGGCCAACCCATTTTGGAAACCAGCAAATGCAAAAGCCAAGCCAGATGATGTTATTGCTAATAATACAGGTTCCATGCGTAACGATGTATGCGCGTGATTAGACGCTATATGATCGAATTTACCGAAGACAATTATCATACCAATTGCAATTGATACAGGAATAATTACTTTCCAAATACTCACGACTGAATTGGCTGCGGCGACTTTAGATAGGTGTTGTGTATTAAACCATGTCAAAAATACCATGATACCCAACGCTGCCATTAAGCCATAACCAGATAAAGTAACACCTGATTCTTTATGCGTTATTAATTCAGGAATCCAGAAACCTAAGTACTGTAATGCCGATTGAGCTTCTAAGGGCAAGTAGACAATATAGCTTACCCATGCTAGGGCAATAAAAATGAATCCCAGTGGTCGAGAATGTGTTACACCCATAAAGCGCATGACACCACCGACGATTGGTAGAATAGTCGCAACTTCAGCGAAGGTTAGCCCAATTATTAAAGTCAAAATAGCTGTAACTAACCAAGAAAGTAATACGCCAGTACCAGCAGTTTGTAAACCATAAAATGGCGAAAACAGCCAGCCACTACCGATCATCCCTCCTGTTGAAATAAGAATAAGGCTTAGGGTTGAGATTTTTTTCATAATGTGCTCCATTTTTGCATAGCAGGTTGTGCATAATTTGGCATTATATTTTATACACTAAGCAATTGCAAGTTGCAATGCAACACGTTATAATACATATTTAAAGTAATGTTTTTATTAAAATATAATAATTAATCCATCCAGATTAATGTTGCGAAGCGTCCAGTGTGAGGATTTCCTCGATATGAAAAAAACCACTCATCTAGGCATTTAGTACAAATTTGACTATTAAAAATATTACGCGGTAGTAATCCTAGTTCTTCCAGTTGCTGTTGTGCTATGCCCCGTAAATCTGCAAAAAATTTCTGCTCATTTACTGCTGATTGAACAAAAAATTTAGTATCAGCAGCATTTTTATTGATGAATGCTTCATATACCTCGTGTCCTATTTCAAAGCAATCGCTACAGATTGCAGGTCCGATAAACGCAAGCATATCTTGAGTTGTAAAGTTATTTAGCGATGTAATAGTATTGCTAATAATGCCATCATTTAAACCGCGCCATCCTGCATGAATTGCAGCAACAAATTCGCCTTTAATATTGGTTAGAAGAATAGGCAAACAGTCTGCAGTCATAACTACGCAAACTTGTTGTGACTTAGTTGTAATCGCTGCATCGGCATCAACTAATTGGTATGATTTCTTACTCCAATCTATGACTGTTGTTGAATGAGTTTGATTTAACCATAGTGGTGGATTGGGCGTAATACTATTAATAATGTCACGATTTTGCATCACTCTATCTGGTTCATCATTCACATGTAGCGCAAGATTGAAATCCTCACTACATGTGGTAACTAGAGCATGGATATTATTGGGAACATGCCAATTGGGTTGTAATACTCTAGGTTTAGTCTTGATCATAAGCGTAAATAACCTCCCAGTTATCATCTTCATCGTCGTCAAAATCTGCTGACTTATCATATTTGCATTGCTCATTAAAGCTAAGAGCAGATAATAATTGTTTCATATCAGTAGGTAATTTACTTGTGAAATTTAATGTTTCTTTAGTAACGGGATGTATGAATGATAATTTCAATGCATGTAGTGCTTGTCGTCCTAAATCTTCAATCGCCATCACAACTTCTGGTGCATAATTAATTTTTTTACTACCATAGACGGGATCGGCAATCAACGGAAAACCTTTGTCTTTCATGTGAACACGAATTTGATGTGTTCGTCCAGTTTCTAATTTACATTCCACATAAGCAATTTTTTCAAATTGATGCAGCACGCGGTAGCGGGTAATTGCCTCCTTACCACCAAAGTCAAGAGTTGTCATCTTGATTCGATTGTGTGGGTCGCGTCCAATATTTTTATTGATTATGCCTTCTTTGTACGGATATCCTTCGACAAATGCACGATAAATTCTACTGACGCTTCGTTCTTGTAGTTGTTGTACTAAGCTAATTTGTGCCAATAGGCTACGAGCAATAACCATTAATCCAGTCGTATCTTTATCTAATCGATGCACAATTCCCGCTCTTGGAATATTGGCTAATTCGGGATAATGATAAAGTAGCGCATTTAAAAGTGTGCCACTCCAATTACCTGCACCAGGATGAACAGTTAAACCTGCTGGTTTATTAATCACAATTACATGTTCATCTTGATAGATGACATTTAATGGGATATTTTCTGGTTGGAATGCCAGTTTTTCCTCACTAAATGGTGGTGTAATAACTACTTGTTCTCCACCCATGATTTTTTCTTTGGGCTTTACGGTTTTTTGGTTCACTTGAATATAGCCGTCTTTCATCCAATTTGTTAGTTTGCTTCGGGATAAATCTGCTATAATCTCGGCTAATGCAACATCTGTGCGTACACCGATGTAACTGTTTGGTATAGTGAAAACAATACTATCACCATCTACGATATCAGTAATATTTATTTGAAAATCAGATTTCATGGGTAACATAAGACTTTTCTCATTATTAAAAGTTGCGCTAGGCGTTATTGTATCATCTATTATATTATCTGCTTGTTCTTCCGATAATTTAGATCCAGTTCGTGAAGAAACTAAGGGCTGGTCTGTAGAGAAATTATATAACGAAGCTAGTACCGAATTAGGTAAACATAACTGGAATAAAGCAATCAAACTTTATGAAGTTTTGGAAGCAACATATCCGTACGGTAAATATGCGCAGCAGGGAATGTTAGATCTGGCATACGCATACTACAACAGCGATACACCAGAGTTGGCAATTCCTGAAATTGATTTATTCATTAGAACATACCCAACCAATGAAAATATGGACTATGCGCTGTATCTCAAAGGTTATATCAACTACTATAATGATAATGGACTATTATCACGCTTTAGTAAACAAGATTTGAGTGAGCGTGATCCTAAAGGATTAAAAGATGCTTACTTTGCTTTTGCTGAGGTAGTTAATAAATATCCAGATTCAAAATATGTTCTTGATTCCAAAGATAAAATGAATAAACTGGTAAACGCATTAGCTCGTGGTGAATTATTCCGTGCTCGTCATTATATGCAAATTAAAGCTTATATTGCGGGTATTAATCGTGCCCAACAACTCATAACTAATTATCCAAATACGATTTATGTCGAGGAGGCGTTAGCTATGCAGGTTGTTGCATATCGTGAACTTGGCGAGTTGCAACTTGCAAACCAGACACAGCAGGTATTGCAGCTTAATTTTCCTAATAGTCAGTATTTATCCACTCCTTGGGTATTCCAAGATATGCCGTGGTATTCATTCTGGCGTAGTTAATTTTTATGGGTTTTCGGTGTTATGACCAATCATAAATTTGTTAATGTAGTATTTTTTGCTTTGTTGGCAGTAATTGCTATTGTACCGTTTGCAATTCCATTTGCATATTTTCCTATTTCTAAATTCTATTCAGAAATAGTTAGTTTAGTTGCTGGTATTTTTATTTTTGCGCTAGCGGCATTTACTAAGAAAGAACTAAAATTACCTCCAGTGACAATAGCATCGTTTTTATTTGCTATTTTTGCTTTAATTCAACCATTCTTTGTAAAAATATATTTCTTGGGCAATAATCACTATGTAGCACTATTATTTGTTATTTGTGGTTTAATTGGTATCGGTATTTCTAGTTTTGTCGATAATGCTCAAGAGACTTTTCGTAAAACGATGGTGTTTCTAACTTGGTCGTTAGTTATTTCAGCAACCATTCAAGCAATTATTGCCTATTTACAGTATACAGGTAAAGCAGCTGATTTTTCTAGTTATATATTGGTTGGGCAAGGTGATGTGAATGATGGGTCAAACATCTTTGGTAATATTGGTCAACCTAATCAATTTACTGATTTTATCTCAATTGGCTTTGTCGCTTTAGCATATTTATTTATTGTTGGGCAAATTAATCTAATTGTCTTTATTGCCTATGGTTTATTATTCTCTCTAGCGATTACTTTTACCGCACGTCGTGGCGTGTTGCTGTATTATGTGGTGATGATTTTTACTGCTGGTTGGGTATGGTTACGTAATCGTAAAGATAATGACAGACAAGTTAGCTATAAAAAGATACTAATTGTTTTAGCAGCTGTTTTTGTCGGTATAATTTTAGTACAAGCGATATTTCCAAAATTGGTTAGTCTCTTTGCTAGTTCTCCAGCGTCAACAACAACTGGTTTAGAGCGTTTATCAGGTGACGCAATTGGTCAAAGTACTTATCGTCGTTTTTATGAGTGGTATAAAGCAATAGTATTATTTACACAGCACCCATTCTTCGGTGTTGGTTGGTATCAATATCCACGTGAGGGTATTTATATCATGCAAACTGCGCAATTCTCATATATTCCTATGAACATGAAGTTGTATACTCACTGCCACAATAGCTTATTTAATATTATGGCAGAAAGTGGTATTATTGGAACTATTATTTTAGTTGGTTATGGTATAGGTTATTCAATTTTTGCGTTATTACGTAAAATTAACAGTGTTGAGAGTTTATTTGCTGTTTTATTATCTATTCCAATTTTGACACATAGCTTCCTTGAGTATCCATTATGGTACGCTTACTTTATGGTGTTATTGGTAATCTTCTTGGCATTTGCTCCAGCTACGGTTATATTACAAAATAAAGGACTTCATAAAGTAGTATCTGCAGTTGTTTTTGCCGTATTGATGTTATTCTCTTACAATGCGTATCAAGTAAATAATGAATTAACTAGCTATACTCAAACGCCAACAGATTATGATGATTATGTGACGAACGTAACTGGACTAAGAAGTTATATCGATAATGATTCAATGTGGTCATTGCCTGCTATGATGGTATTGGATAACTATATTATGCCTGGTTCACAAGCCACCAGTGCTGTAATGAATCCTGCTGAACAGCTAAGATATGTTGATCAATTAGCTAATGCATTGCCTTATCCAGGTGCATTATTAAAACAAATTATTGTACATAAAATGACTGGTGATAATGTTGGTGCAAATCAGTATGCTAATGTATTAGCGCATGCTTATCCATATTATCAAGCGCAATTTATCAGTCAACTAAGTACTAATCCACAATTTGCTGATGTAGTTGCGACTATGCAGTCATTCCACTATGAAGATCGTTCAGATTTAAGTAAGTTATTTAGTAAGGACAAATAATGTTAGAAATGA
>RXKA01000130.1 GCA_003962985.1 Pseudomonadota bacterium
TTAATTTAGCATTCTGGGTATTTTTGTTAGTTGTCTGTTTCTTATACGGGTTTTATCCTAATTTATGGTGGTTACAGCTACTTTACTATATGATATGTATCATTGCCATTAGCTTGAGTCTAGGGCTATTATTTTCGGCTATTATGCCATTCTGGCCTGATATTGGACAAATTATTACGGTAATTTTCCAAGTATTATTTTGGGCAACGCCAGTGATGTGGAATAAAGATATGCTATTAACGCATCCTAAATATCAGTACATCATTAAATTAAATCCATTTGCTTATATAGTTAATGGGTTTCGTGATACATTGATTGAACATATTCCTTTTTGGCATTATTATAATCAAATGATTTATTTCTGGTTATTTGTGATCATGACTTACTGGTTAGGTAATCGCTCATTTAATAAATTGCGTCCGCACTTTGCAGATGTACTATAGTACCCATAAATAGGTACTGCTTTAGCTCTGAAATAGTGCTATGACGCTAATAAAATATAAGGTGGTTCGCTCGAATCGTAAGACATTATCATTACAAATTAAACCAGATAGTGAAGTTATCGTCAGAGCGCCACTGCAAACATCACAAAAATTAATTGATCAATTTGTTGCCAAATACACTAACTGGATTAATGATAAGTTAAATAAAATTAATTTGTCATTAACTACTCATGAAAAAGATAGGTTTTTCTATCTTGGTAATGCGTATAAATGGCATCAATGTGCCCACTTACGTGATGTACAATTTGATAAAGATAATTTATACACAGGACTGAATCAAAATGAAATAATTGCTTGGCAAAAGCAGCAGTTATCAATTTTGGTTTTTGGTATTGTGAATGAATATGTGGCTAAATTTGCTTTTAAGTATCGGCAAATAAAGTTTAATTCGGCAAAATCTCGTTGGGGTAGTTGTAGTTCAGCGGGTAACATTTCCTTTAGTTACCGATTGCTAATGTTGCCATTAGAACTAATTAGATATGTGGTGGCACACGAATTGGCACATTTAACACATCACAATCACTCAGCTCAGTTTTGGCAACTAGTCGCGGTTTTATATCCAGATTACAAGCGTGCTCATGCATGGTTACGCGAGCACAAATATCAATTAGCAACAGCAATTAATTAGGTTTATGAAATTAGTGATAAATAAAATGATGTTTAGCAAATATGCTTTGTAATTATTATTAACAATAATTCATGGTAAAATTGCGTATTATTTAAAGGTTATTAGAAAGATATCAATGCAAGAAAATTATTCACACAGTAGTATCGAAAAAAAATGTCAAGCAAAATGGCGTGACTCTAAAGTTTTTGAAGTAAATGAGGGCTCAGATAAGCCAAAAATGTATTGTATGCCAATGTTACCTTATCCATCAGGTAAATTACATATGGGGCATGTACGTAATTATACAATTACCGATGTCTTGGCTAGATTCTATAAATTAAGTGGTTATAATGTATTACATACTATCGGGTGGGATGCATTTGGTTTACCGGCAGAAAATGCCGCTATGAAATCAAAGGTTGCACCAGCAGCATGGACATATCAAAATATTGCGAATATGAAAGCGCAGTTAGAAAATATGGGTTTAAGTTTTGATTGGTCACGTGAAATTGCTACCTGTACACCAGAATATTATCATTGGCAACAATGGCTATTTGTGCAACTATATAAAAACGGTGTAATTTATCGTAAAAGTGGTGTCGTAAATTGGGATCCAGTAGACCAAACCGTACTTGCGAATGAACAAGTAATTGATGGCAAAGGTTGGCGTAGTGGTGCGACAGTGGAGAAAAAAGAAATTCCAATGTATTATTTTGGTATTACCCAATATGCTGAGCAGTTATTAGCTGATTTAGAGCAACTTGATGGTTGGCCAGAACAAGTGCGGACTATGCAAAAAAATTGGATCGGTAAATCACGTGGTATGGAAGTTACCTTTGCAGGCGCAGGTGCACATGATGGTCTGACAGTGTTTACTACTCGCCCCGATACGTTGATGGGTGTTACCTATGTAGCAATTTCGGCGGAGCACCCATTAGCAGAAGTTGCGGTTGCTAACAAACCTGAGTTGGCTGAGTTTATTCAAGAGTGCAAATTGGGCGGTGTCTCAGAAGCAGAGCTAGCAACTCAAGAGAAAAAAGGTATGTTTAGTGGTCTGTATGTAATTCACCCATTGACAAATGAACAAGTTCCAGTTTGGATTGCCAATTATGTATTAATGAATTATGGCACTGGTGCCGTAATGGCGGTACCTAGTCATGATGAGCGTGATTTTGAATTTGCAACTAAATATGCTTTGACAAAAAAAGTTGTAATCAAACCAGTTAAAGATACGGATGACTATCAACCAGAAACTACAGCATACACTGATTATGGTATCTTGGTTAACTCAGGTAAGTATGATGGAATGACTTTTGAGCAAGTATTTGCGGCATTAGAAACCGAATTAGCAGAAAAAAATATTGGTCAAGTAAAAACTAATTATCGCTTACGTGATTGGGGTATTTCTCGTCAACGCTATTGGGGGTGTCCGATTCCAATTATCCATTGTGAACATTGTGGTGACGTGCCAGTTCCAGAACAAGATTTACCAGTACGTTTACCTGAAGATTTAATTCCTGATGGTAGTGGTAATCCATTAAATAAAGATGAACGGTTTACTAAATGTGTGTGTCCTAATTGTGGGGCAGATGCTCGCCGTGAAACTGATACTATGGATACATTCGTTGATTCTAGTTGGTATTTCTTACGCTATACTTGTCCAGATAGCCATAATGCGATGTTAGATGAGCGAGTTAAATATTGGGCTCCAGTTGATCAATATGTTGGCGGTATTGAACATGCGATTTTGCATTTACTTTATGCTCGTTTCTTTTATAAAGCCTTACGCGATTTGGGTCTAGTTGCAGGGGATGAACCATTCAAAAACTTGCTTACCCAAGGTATGGTATTAGCTGAAACATTCTATCGTCAGAATCCAAATGGTTCTAAAGACTGGTTCAGTCCAATGGATATAGAGGTAGTTAAAGATGGTAAAGGTAATATCATTAAGGCGACCTACAAGGGTGATGGTATGGAAGTGCAATACGGTGGTATTGAAAAAATGTCCAAGTCTAAAAATAATGGTATCGATCCTGATGAAATTATTAGTCAATATGGTGCTGATACAGCGCGTTTATTTGTAATGTTTGCCTCACCACCAGAGCAAACGTTAGATTGGTCTGATTCTGGTATTGAAGGAGCTAATCGCTTTATTCGTCGTATCTGGCGAATGGTATTTGAACATACTCAACAAGGTGTGGTAGCAAAATATACAACAGGTGATTTGACTACTGAACAGAAAAAATTGCGTACTCAATTACATCAAACTATTGCTAAGGTAACTAATGATGTTGGTGTCCGTAAACAATTCAATACGGCAATTGCGGCGATTATGGAATTGCTAAATGCTTATTCTAAGGTTGCATTTGTCGGTGATAATGGTCGTGCATTAAGTCAAGAAGTGCTAGAAGCGGTAATTATTATGTTATCGCCAATTGCTCCACACGTTTGTGAGGTATTGTGGTCTGAATTATGTCCAGATAGCGAATTACTTGAACAAGCTTGGGTGGTAGTAGATCCTAAAGCATTGGATGTTGATGAAGTTGAAATGATTATTCAAGTTAATGGTAAATTGCGTGGCAAGATTATGGTTGCTAAGTCATTAACTAAAGAACAAATTGAAGAGATGGCAAAACAAAATCCAAATGTGCAGAAATTTATTGATGGTCAAGTAATTAAAAAGATTATTGTAGTACCAAATAAATTGATTAATATTGTCGTTTAATCACTAAGAAACTAAGAGGGCGTTATTTTATTAATAGCGCCCTTTTTATTAATTTATTGTCCAGCTGGTGAGATATTGCTTAATGCAGAAATAACTAAACGATTATAGTCAGTTGCGACAGTAGCCATTGTTTTTAATTCCGATGAACTAGTATATGCGTTATTTAAGTGTTTAAGCATTATTGGTTGTGAGCAAATTTGTATCGTTGGTAAATTAGTGATGATATTGGCATAAATTTGTTCATCAATATGATTGATTTGTGTGCGTAATGAATCTATGCCTGGGGTAATAGCTGGATCAGGTAGATTACTTGGGTTGTTTTTCCACTTTTGGAGATAATTAGCTTGAATTAATTTTGCCTGATCCATTTGCATCTGAGCAAATAGCATTAGATCACTTGAATTGAGCTTATTGGTGTTGGCTAATTTTTCAGTGTTTTTTAATACCGCTATTTCACGAGCTGGATCATAAACTGTTTCTTTTTGTGTAAATTTATAGCTAGCAACGCCAACCATTAATGTATTTCGTTTTGCCATTAGATTAAAGAGTGGATCTAATTTTTTTATGTCACATTCACCTGCAAAACTGCTAGAAATTAATCCTAAACTTAAAAATAAACCAAAAATATTCTTTTTCATCGAAAGTCCTTTAAAATATGGTGTTTTGCCCTAGTTATTATACTTTAAAACGTAAATTATAGTGCTATTAATATCTAAATAATTGAATCTAATTAGCTAGTTAGCTTGATTTTATTTATCTGGTGTGGTAGAATCACGACATCAAAAATTGGTATTGTATTAATAACCAATTTGAAGCCTCATTATGAGGCATTATTTTTAGGAAGATCAAAAATGTTTAAGTCAGTATATTCAACTATCAGACTTATTATAGGTACTATGGCAAGAGCTGGCGAGATTGAAGCTAATGCATATCGAATTGCTTCGCGTAGCTCACGAAATGCTGTAAAATAAGTTTATAATAAAAATAAAGGCTGGACACTGTTCCAGCCTTAGTTATTTATAGCTTAATCTGCCATTGATGTTCTACTGATTCTATTGGTGCAACTTTGGGTTCTATTGGCTCTTTTCCTAAACTAGTTGCAATTTTATTCCAATTTTCAATCTGCCTTTCATCAAGGTAATGTGGCTTCTTGTGAGACACTGTTTGTGGCTGATTGGGGTTTACTTTAACCAAAATTTTATCGTAAAAACGGCAATTGACAACTAGTGAATCTTTAAATAATTCAATTTGCTGATTAAATTTATAGAACGTTCCATTATCATTAACCAGAATCACCATCTCACTATTATCAAGATCTATTGATCCGCAACGACAACGCCCATTAAGCTCAGGTAAACTCTTCATTAAAATTTCATTAATAACCGCAACTTCATCAATTACATTATTTAACCTGTAGGTTAGATGTAAATTACTTAGCGTCTCGGCAGGTGTTGTAAAAACAATTTTTTTGGGTATCATCTTGATCGTATTAATTCTCAAATAATGTTTACTAGTGCTGGATATTATATCACAAGTTAATTAATACAATTATCATGATTAATAGTTGCTACTATAGTTAACAGCTAAGCAGATTACATGTTAAACAACATAAATACAACTATATATTAGTATCTTATTATATCAAAAATAGGTGGTTTCAAATTGTATTAACTATAGAATGGCATAAATTGTTTAATTAATGTCAGAACGTACGCTGAGATTAACTATAGCTCATATTTAATAAATTGTCGATATGATTTTTATTGCGTGTGGTTGAGTTCGGAGATCGAGAATAATGCCATCATCACGAAACGATAGCATTATTCTATATTATAGATTATTCTGCGTTGAACGCATTATAAGCAGCAGCAAAAGCTTCGATTGATGCTTGGATAATATCAGGAGAAGTTCCGCTACCAATCGAGTTTTTAGTTCCTTGTTGTAGCTTCATTTCCACATACACGTTGGCATCGGTTCCTTGACCACGAATTTCAACTTTATATTCAGTTAATTTGAATTCTAAAGTATCGCGACAGGCATGAGTTAATGATTTAATCACCGCATCAACTGGACCAGTACCATCTGCTTGACCCGTATATTCTTGTCCAGCAATGTTTACTACAACTGTTGCATGGGCTTTTTTATCCTTGGCTGTATCAACTTGGAAATCGATAACCGAAAAAACATCCGCGATCTCTTTGCGTGGTGATTCTAACACCCCTTGAATACTATCTTGGAAATCGGAAATAGTGATGGTTTTACCTTTTTGAATCATTTTAGCCAATGATTCGTGGATTTTTTCTAAATATTCATCACCATAGTTGGCAGCAAATAAGTTTTGTAATTCTCGGGTAATATCTGATTTGGTTGGTTCATTGGCAAAAAGAATATCACTTTTCTCGACAAAAACCATGCTCTTACCATCAAAGAAACCATTTTGATATAAGTTACTAAACTCTTGTACTTGTGGATAAATTGTTGGTGGTTTAATTGCCGCTTTTAAGACAACTTGTGGATCTTTTAATCCATCGCCAGTTAGAATACACATTACTTTTTTATGTGCATCAATCTTACCTTGTTCAATTAATTTCTGAACTCCTGCGATAGTTGATGCGGCTGAGCTCTCAGCAAAAATACCTTCTTCTTTAGCCAAGCGATGTTGTGCGGCTAAGATTTCGTTATCTGTAACTGATACCGCGTAACCATTAGTTGAGTTTATCGCTTCTAATGCTTTTAAACCATCTAGTGGGTTGGCAACTGCAATAGCAGTAGCTAATGTATTTATACTTGGTAGGGCTTGGATATCGCCACGTTTTTCTTCAAAGCTATTTACAACTGCGCGCGCGCCTTCGGCTTGTACTCCGATGATACGCGGTAGACGATCGATTAATCCTAAGCGATAATAATCCATAAAGCCTTTGTAATAACCACCGATATTAGTACCGCAACCAATTGGTACAACTAAATAATCAGGTACTTGGAAAAGCATCTGATCAATAATTTCAAACGCCGCAGTTTTTGCACCTTCGAGACGGAATGCATAATCACCAGCTAAATAGAAGCCCATTTTTTCCGCAATACGGTAAGCCAAATCAGCTGCATCATTATATGTACCTTTTACTTGTACAATGTGTCCACCGAAGGCAAGTACTTGAGATAATTTACCTGGAGAAACACCCTCTGGAACCATTACAAAGCATGGGATTCCTGCCGCTGCTGCATAACAGGCACATGATGCTGCCATATTACCAGTTGATGCGAGAATAATTGCTTTAGCGCCTTTTTCACGCGCAACGGATATTTCTACTGCAGTACCGCGATCTTTAAATGATCCTGTCGGATTTTTGCCTTCTACTTTTAATAAAATTTCTACCCCAAGATTACGACCAAGTTTGCGACTTTTAATTAATGGTGTAGCAGACTCTCGTAAGGTAATAAATTCAGTTTGTTTAGTAATCGGTAATAATGGTAAATATTTGAGTATGTTTGGTGGTGATTGACGGAAATAGTCTAGATTTATTTTACTTTTTACTTCATCTAAATCCATTACCACTTCCCATGGATTAGTTTCACCAGTAAAGACCATATTAGTTGGATTGACAGTTTTTTTTGTCACAAAGTCACGAAGATAATACATAAGCTTATTTCTCTATTTTAATTTGTAAAAAAGTTAGTAATTATATCATAATCGTAACTAGATAACGGTGGTACAAGTGGTTGGAAGAAAAAAAGTTGCATTATTCTCCAGAAAATTTTTGTGCAACGCATTATAAAGTGATACAATAAGCGGGATATACCATAAGCAACAAGTTTTTTTAAATAACCAATTATTTAGGATGTTTGGAATGAGTAATAAACTACGCTTTGAGACACTTCAAGTTCATGCAGGACAAGAACCAGATCCAACAACTGGTGCACGTGCAGTACCGATCTATCAAACTACTTCATATAACTTCAAAGATACCGAACATGCTGCAAATTTGTTTGGTCTAAAAGAATTTGGTAATATCTATACACGTTTAATGAATCCAACGAGTGATGTATTTGAAAAAAGAATTGCTGCTTTAGAAGGCGGAGTAGCTGCGCTTGCAGTTGCCTCAGGATCTGCGGCAATTACTTATGCAATTATGAATCTAGCTAGTGCTGGTGACGAGATTGTTTCTGCTAGTAGTTTATACGGTGGTACGTATAATTTATTTGCAGTCACATTACCTAAATATGGTATTAATACCGTATTTGTAAATCCAGACAACCCAGATAATTTTGCACAAGCAATCACAAGTAAGACCAAAGCACTTTATATTGAAACCATTGGTAATCCTAGTGCAAATATTATTGATATTGCAGCAGTTGCCAAAATTGCACATGCAAATAAAATTCCGTTAATTGTTGATAATACTTTTGCAACGCCTTATTTATGTCGTCCATTTGAACATGGGGCAAATATTGTTGTTCATTCAGCAACTAAATTTATCGGTGGTCATGGTACTTCGATTGGTGGGGTAGTTGTTGATGGTGGTAATTTTGATTGGGCAGCTAGTGGTAAATTCCCCGAGTTTACAACACCAGATAAAAGTTACAATGGGTTAGTATATGCGGAAGCATTTGGAAACTTAGCCTATATTCTAAAAATGCGCGTTCAATTGTTGCGTGATACAGGTGCTTGTATTAGTCCATTTAATTCTTTTATGTTGTTACAAGGATTGGAAACACTCTCATTGCGTGTTGAACGCCACGTTAATAATGCACAAAAAGTAGCTGAATTTTTAGCTAATCATCCTAAGGTTAGTTGGGTGAATTATCCTGGTTTGCCAGATAATAAATATCATCAATTAGCGCAACAGTATTTACCACATGGTAGTGGTTCTATTTTTGCCTTTGGTATCAATGGTGATTTACAGGCTGCTAAAAGGTTGATTGGTAAATTAGAAATTTTCTCATTATTGGCTAACGTAGCGGATGCTAAATCACTGATTATTCATCCCGCTAGTACTACGCATGCTCAGTTAAATGAGGAGCAGCAATTGACTGCGGGAGTTGCGCCCAATTTATTACGCATATCAATCGGGATTGAACATGTGGATGATTTGATTGCTGATTTGGAACAGGGTTTGGCGGCTGTTTAATATTGATGTAGTATGGCATGCACCAACTACATAAAATATCTAAATAAAAAATAATAATACTTCATTCGTAAAATGGAAAAGAAAATATGTCAGGTTATGTATTTACTGAAAAAGATAATTGTGGGGTTGGTGTAGTTGCCAATAAATATGGTATTCCGCAGCACGAGATATTAATAAAAAGTATTTCGGCACTAATTAAGCTCTCTCATCGCGGCGCTATTCAGTCGGATGGTAGAACCGGTGATGGCTGTGGGTTATTAATGCAAATTCCTGACGAATATTTTCGTTCATTGATTGAAGATGATGGCGAGTTTGAATTAGCGGCAACTTATGCAGTTGGTAATTTATTTTTTAGTAATGAATTAAGTCTATCGGTTCAACGCAAAATTATTAGTGAGGAATGCCAACGTCTAGGATTTAGCGAGGTTTTCTTCCGTAAAGTTCCGATTAATGTATCTGTTTTAGGGCGCATAGCTAAGAATAGTTTACCACACATTGAGCAAATTTTCATTAATGCACCAGCAGAAATGGACGCTAGTGAATTTGAGCTATTATTATTTATTTTACGTAAAAATATTGAACATCGTTTAGTTGATAGCCACGATTTCTTTGTTTGTAGCTTATCTAGTAAAACCATCATTTATAAAGCACTATGCTTACCGCGAATTTTAAAAGAGTTTTATTTAGATTTGGCTGACCCAATGTTTAAAACTAGTATTTGTGTATTCCACCAGCGTTTTTCTACCAATACACAACCTAGTTGGCGTTTGGCGCAACCATTTAGATATTTGGCGCATAATGGTGAAATTAATACTGTTTCAGCCAATCGTAGTTGGGCAAAAAGTCGCGCGGTTAAGTTATTACCAGAAAATGTGCGAGAAAAACTATTATCAACCATAGGTATGGTAAGCGAGTCTGGTTCTGATTCATTTAGCTTAGATAATATGATGGAATTATTGTTAATTGCAGGTATTGATTATAAACAAGCGCTGCGTGTTTTGATTCCGCCATTTGCTAAGAGCAACAATAAATTAAATGATGAATTAGCTGCATGGTATCAAACTGTGGCAATCGGTTATGAACCTTGGGATGGACCTGCTGGTATTGTATTTACTAATGGTACTCAAGTTGTTTCATGTCTAGACCGTAATGGTTTACGTCCTTTGCGTTATTCGATTACTCAAGATGGAACCGTAATTATTGCATCTGAAACTGGTATTGTTGATTATGCAAATGATAGTTATATTGCCAAAGGTCGTCTTGGTGCTGGTGAAATGATGATGATTGATACACAATCTAAAATGGTTTTATTTGATAAAGCTATTTATCGTCAATATGATTTATCATTAACTAATCATAATCGTTATGAATACTTAAATGATTCTGTGGATGCAGTTATAGATTTACCTGTAGATTTAGCGCGCCATCAAAAATTATTTCAAGTTAGCTTTGAAGAAATTGAATCAGTATTACGTCCTATGGCATTGGAAGGTATGGAACCAACTATGTCAATGGGGGATGATACGGCAATTGCAGTATTAAGTCAGTCAATTCGTCCATTAAGTGATTATTTTAGACAAAACTTTGCACAAGTGACCAACCCTGCAATCGACTCAATTCGTGAAAAATATGTCATGTCACTTGAGACATATATTGGACAAAAACCGGATCTAGTTAGTAATAAAGAGCTGCAAGGCTATAAATTAAGTTCGCCAGTATTAACGCCAAGCCAATATTCACAATTAACTACATCAAATAATACGTTCTTAACCGTTGAGAAATTTATTTTGGGTTTTGCTCAAGATAGCTCATTAGCTGATTCTATTGCGACATTGGTTGATAAAGTAATTAAGCAAGTTCAATCTGGTACTAATGTAATTGTGTTATCTGATCATGATATACCAACAGACCAGATAGTGATACCAGCAGCAATGGCATTGGGAGCAATTCATAATCAATTAGTTAATCATAATTTGCGTCAAGATTGTGATATTATTGTTGAAACAGCAACTACGCGAGATCCACACCAATTCTGTGTGTTATTTGGATTTGGTGCAACCGCAGTATACCCATATTTAAGCTATGCACTTTTAGCTAATATGGCAGCTAAATCAGGAGTGAATCTAACTACCGTTCAGGTATACTCAAACTACCTCGCAGCTATCAATAAAGGCATTTTGAAAATTATGTCAAAAATGGGAATAGCGACTATTTCTTCATATCGTGGATCGCAATTATTTGAAGCATTAGGAATTAGCCCAGAGATTGCAGATGTGTGTTTTAGTGGTGTCGTAACCCGTATTGGTGGAGCTAGCTTTGCGGACTTCGAACGTGAATTACGGACACTATATC
>RXKA01000097.1:0-11077 GCA_003962985.1 Pseudomonadota bacterium
GGAATGCTATGATACTAGTCACAATCATGGGATTAGTGCGGTTGCTTCAATGGTGGTTTATAGTCATGGTAAGGTTGATCATAAACTTTACCGCCGTTATAATTTGCCTGATAGTATTGGTGGTGACGACTTAATGGCTTTGGAGGTGGTTCTTCGGCGTAGATTTGCCAATCAAGAGCTAGAGTTGCCTGATGTTATTTTGATAGATGGTGGTAGATTGCAGTTGAATTTGGCAAAAAAGCTTATGGATGAGCTAAGGTTTCATGATAAAATAAGCGTTATTGCTATCTACAAAGGTGAAAATCGCAACCCAGAATTAGACAAAATAATTGTTAATTCTATGTTAGAACTTAGTTTTCGTGACAGTCCACCTATTTTTCGTTTATTGCAGCATCTTCGAGATGAAGCACATCGTTTTGCAATAACAGGACATCGAAAAAAACAAGTAGACAGAATGGGATATTCCAAATTGGCGGACATACCGGGTATTGGGGCAAAGAAAAGCAAGGCTTTAATGGCATTTTTTGGTAGTGTACAAAGTATTGCAGTGGCAAAAATTGATGAATTACAGCAAGTAAGTGGTATCGGTCACGATTTGGCAGTGGTAATTCATGAGTTTTTTAATAATTGAATCAACATAATTAGGCGATAAAGTAATTAATATGGCAAAACATTTGACGCTTCCTACGCTACTGACATGGTTTCGTGTCGTTTTAGTGCCTGTCTTTGTCGGTATATACTATATACCAGATGCACTGATTATTATGCCGTATAAAAATTTAATTGCAACAGTTGTTTTTGCGGTTGCAGCTATAACTGATTACTTTGATGGTTATTTAGCAAGAAAACTAAAACAAGAGTCAAATTTTGGTGCGTTTCTAGATCCTGTAGCAGATAAAGCATTAGTTGCTGCGTGTTTAGTGGTTTTGGTTAACTTACAACGTACATTTGTGTTTGCAGCTATCATCATTGTGGTGCGTGAAATTGCTATTTCAGCATTAAGAGAATGGATGGCGAAGGTTGGACAACATCAAAATGTTGCTGTTGCTTATATCGGTAAACTAAAGACAACATTTCAAATGATTGCAATTGGATTATTGTTATTTGATTATCATACGAATTTTATTGGTAACTTATTTATGTTAGCTGCGGTAATCCTAACCGTGGTGTCTATGTTCTATTATCTAGAGCAAGCTAAAAAATATTTTTAATATATCTTAATTACATAAGAAAGAGTGGCGGATGAGTAAAAATCCTCAAGATACAGGTTCTCGCGTGCGTTCACGTTTTGGTGACGACATTGATGAAACTATTAGTGGTGACGCTCTTGAGCGGGGTAAAAGTCGTAAATCCCGTGGTCAGCGCAAGGTAGGAAAAGAAGATAATAGCGAAGTAAGAAGCTTAATGCGTTTGGTGGATTTGGGTAGTGAAAATCTCAGCATTGAGGAATTACGTAAGCTAGATGAGCAAAAAGGTAAATTACACTCATTATTAAGTAAGGGTAAAGAGCGTGGTTACGTAACAAATGCTGAAATTAGTGATCATTTGCCAGATCATGTGATTGACCCTGAGGTTATTGAGCAGATTGTTTTGATGATTGAGACAATCGGGATTAAAGTATTTGAATATGAGCCAAGTCAGGAAGAGCTGTTAATTTCTGGAACTTCTTCTGCGACCGTCAATGATGATGAATTTGCGGTAGAAGAAGCGGAAAAAATTCTTACTAGTACAGCAGCATCAAATGAATTTGGTCGTACAACAGACCCTGTTCGTATGTATATGCGTGAAATTGGTACCTATGATTTATTAGATAAAACTGATGAAGCTGAAATTGCTCGTAAACTAGAAACTAGTATTCAGTTAATGATTTCTGCTATTGCTGATTGTCCTAAAATTGTTAATCATATTTCACAAACTTACCAAGAAGTACTAGCTGGTAAAATTAAAATTGAAAATTTTGTTGATGAATTAATCGGTGAAGAGTTTGCCAATGATTCCTTAAATGAACCAGCAGTTGCAGGTGGCTTTGATGATGACGATGATAATTTTTCTGCTGCTGTTTTAGAAAAATTACGAGAAGATACTGCACTATTCTTTGCAGAATATGATAAATTAGTTGTAAAACAAAATGAAATTATTAAACAATATACTTGTGAGTCAGAGCAATACAAGGATATTCTTGCGCAATTGACAGCTCAGTTAGGTAAGATTCGTTTTACCAATAAGCAAATTGAAATATTCTGTGATATTTTACGTGATGGGCATAAGATAATTAAACAGCATGAGAATGATATTTTTCACTTAGCTTGCGATATTGTGAAAATCCCTGAAGATAAGTTTAGACGTGAGTTTATTGGTAGTGAAACCAGTTGGGTGCAGTCGCATTTGCCAGCTAAAAAATATGCAGATTTATTTGATAGTGTTAAATTTGATATTATTGAGCATCAAGAAAAAATTCGTGAAGTTGCGGAAGATTTACAAACTTCAGTATCTGTGATTAAGTCACTTTATCGTCAGTTAATGCGTGCCGAGAAAGAACAGAAAAAAGCGCGTACTGATATGGTTGAATCAAATCTACGCTTGGTAATTTCAATTGCTAAAAAATATACTAACCGTGGATTGCATTTCTTGGATCTGATTCAAGAGGGTAATATCGGTTTAATTAAGGCTATTGATAAATTCCAATATCGTAAAGGATTTAAATTTTCTACTTATGCAACTTGGTGGATTCGTCAAGCAATTACTCGTGCGATTGCGGATCAGGGGCGTACAATTCGTATTCCTGTTCATATGATTGAAACGATTAATAAAATGAGTAAAGAACACCGTAAGTTACTTCAAGAAAAATCTGGCGAGCCACTGACTAAAGAATTAGCTGACCGCATGGATATTAGCGAAGATAAAGTACGTAAAATTTATCAGGTGGCTTATGATTCAATTTCAATGGATGCGCCAATTGGTGATGAAGATGATGCTAGTTATGGTGACTTCATTGAAGATAAGGGAACAGTTATACCTGCTGAGCATGGTGTTGATTACAGTTTGAAAAAAACTGTCCGAGAAGTATTAGAAACATTATCTCCACGTGAAGCTAAAGTATTATGTATGCGTTTTGGTATTGATACATTGACTGATCATACTTTGGAAGAAGTTGGACGTCAGTTTGATGTAACGCGTGAGCGTATCCGTCAAATTGAAGCTAAAGCAATTCGTAAGTTAAGACAGCCAAATCGTTCTGATAAATTACGCAGCTTCTTAGATAGCTTTAGCGAAATTGAAGGTTTAGATTTGGAAGCGGTTGACGATGATCTTGATGATATGATGATGGATGATGAGTAACCCGTTACTCGTGTTACAGAGTTGATATTTTGATTTGCTATAAAAGGACATAAATTATGAAAAAAATTTTATTTGGTCTACTTGCTGTAGTTAGTGCGACATCAGTTTTTGCTAGCGCAGTTAATTTTCCAATTGCATGTAATAATTCTGTGAATATTGATGCTGAGTCAACACTTGCAGATGTACAAAAATGTGTGATTTCTAAGCAAAAAGAATCTAAAGGCATGTTTGTAGTTGAATTTAAAGATAATAATGCTCATTCTTATACTTGTAAATTTGCAACAAATACACCAACATCAGCAATTAATAGCTGTGAAGATTAATTGTCTTAATTAATTGAAGATACCGAGTATTAACTCGGTATTTTTTATTGCTTGCTAATTAACATAATTATGTTATTGGTGCTAATTTGAAATGCTTTCTTAGGCAAATGTGGTACAATACACGATTATATTTATTGATACGAGATAGTTATGAGTAGTCTATTGGGTTGGTTATTATCACTAGTAAAGAGTCCCCAAGCTAAAATTATGTGGGCAGTAGAGCATTGGCTTTTGACATTATTGGGTTTAATTGTTTTGATTGTCATTATATAATTATTAATGATAATAATTGATATTTACTTATATGGAGTGATATGAAATATTTTTTATGGCTGTATTTAGCCAATATTATTAATCGCGTTCGTTGGCTGGGTATTTTAACTGCACGTGTTAGCTTAATCTTGTTAGTTGTTGAACACCTTATTTTGGCACAACCAGTACGCCCAGATTATTATGCGCAGGTTGAACACTATATTAATTGGACTTGGGTTTGGTGGCTGGTAAGTCTATTGCTAGTGTTTATTCCGAGTGAAGGGTTTATTCTAAATACGTTGGCAATGTATAAACGTGATTCTTTCATGCGCGAAAGTATTGCTTCAAAGGTGTTGCGTTTAGTTAAGTATGTTATTAAGCATGATTTATTGGCGATGCCATATCGTAAGAGTCTGTATCAAAGATTAATTAATCCACAACGAATTAAATGGATTTGTATTTTAATGTACTGTTACGATTTGTATAAAGGTTTTGCCAGAGCATTACGAGATTTTTGGTTGGTTATCGTTGCGTATGCTGGTTTTATTGTTGCCACATGGCTATATGTTAAACTGACAGGAGTGCAATTATACTACTATCCAACTATTGATCATGGTATGGGGTGGTTGATTGCGTTAGCAAGTTTCTTAATCTTCAAGGTTATTTTTATTCCTAGCTTTAGTGTGATTAAACGTATTGCAATTAAGTTATTTATCGATTTATTGCGTTATAAATTTGGACTAGGTAACCTAGAAAGCAAGCTTGATGCTAAATTGGCTACTTATGAGAAGGGGGAATAAAGATGTCTAAGAGTTGTATTGTATTTGCTATTAGCATCGTTCTTGCATTAATTTTTCAATTTGTCATGACTGGAGCGAGTGCAGCAAATAATCTCCGATTGACGATTAACTTGGGGTTGAATGAAATTCTTGTGGTGCTGTTGCTATTAAGTAATTTAGCAGTGCTAATTGCTTTACTGCGTCGTCGTAAGTAGTTGTCTTGATATAGTTGCATAAATTAGTGCTTTCTGCTATAATCACGTCTTCGTGTTAAGTGAGTTAGATTACTAAGCACGAAGATATATTTATTAAACCTTTCTCTTACCAAAGCATGGGTAAGGGATGTTTTAAGCCGTAAGGAGTTTTCATGCGTCATTATGAAATCATTTTCCTTGTTCATCCAGATCAAAGTGAACAAGTAGTAAATATGGTAGACCGTTATAAAAAAATTATTGCTGATAATGGTGGTCAAATTCACCGTCTAGAAGACTGGGGACGTCGTCACTTAGCTTATCCTATTCAAAAATTAGCTAAAGCTCACTATGTTTGTATGAATATTGAGTGTGGTAATGTTGTGTTGGATGAATTGAACCATGCTTTCAAATTCAACGATGCTATTTTACGTAGCTCTATTATTGCTAAAAAAACTGCAGTTACTGAACCTTCAGTATTCATGAAAGATGAAAAAAGCAAATCATTGGCTTAATTAGTCTATGATGCGCCAAGTTAACGAAGTAGTTATAACAGGAATAATCAAAAAAATTTATCCACAAATAATAACTCCAGCAGGAGTTATGGTTAGTCGATTTGTTCTAGAGCATGAATCTAGTCAGGTTGAAAATCAGCAAAGTAGGCTGGTTCATTGTAAGATGTTCTGTGTCTTGATTGGCGATAAATTAGATAGTTTAATGTTAGAAACACAAGTTGAAGTGCGCGGTTTTTTGAATATAAACTTGCAAAAGCAGTTGATTTTACATATTAATAAAATTAAAAAATTGGATTAAAGGATACGATAATGTCTCGTCAAATTTTGAAAAAGAAAAAGTTTTGCCGCTTTACAGTTGAAGGCTATACTGAAATTGATTATAAAGATGTAGATTTATTAAAAAACTACATTACAGAAACAGGAAAAATCATTCCATCACGTATTACTGGTACATCAGCTAAATTCCAACGTATGTTAGCTGAAGCTATTAAACGTGCGCGTTACCTTGCATTATTACCATATTGCGATCAACACTAATTAGAGTAAAGGATTAAAAGTTATGAAAATTATTTTATTAGAGCGTGTAGCAAATTTAGGTAGTCTTGGTGACGTAGTTGAAGTTAAAAACGGTTATGCTCGTAATTTCTTGATTCCTCAAGGAAAAGCTAAACGTGCTACTGAAGCTAGTATGCAAGAGTTTGAATCTCGCCGTGCTGAATACGAACGCAATCAAGCTGATATTTTAGCTAATGCACAAGCTCGTCACGAGAAAATTGATGGTGTTGTATTTACTATTGGCGCTAAAGCTGGTGTTGATGGTAAATTATTCGGTTCTGTTACTTCTATGGATATCGCTGAAGTTATTAATGCAAGCGGTGTTGAAGTTAAACGTTCAGAAATTACATTACCTTATGGACCATTAAAAACTATTGGTGAATTTGAAGTTGATGTTATTCTTCATCACGATGTTCACTCTAAAGTTAAAATTAACGTTGTTTCAGAAGCATAGTTAATTTAAATCATAAGTTGAAAAGCGCTGGTATATCCAGTGCTTTTTTAATCTACAACTCATAAATATTGTGTTATTATGGGTTTTATAAAGTCTACAGTTTGCTTTGAATTTCATCAAAATTTATAAATATAATTCAATTAAAATAATTATTCTTATTAATAGCAATGTTATATTATAATTTAGGTTGTTATACTTAATGTTGGTTATATTGTGAAAGCCATAAATGTGATATATATGCGACATGTTAAATCAGGAAGATTCTATTTACTTTGGATGGAGCAGGATCTACTGGGTCAATGGGGTATTTATAAGATTAGCGGTCGTGATGGTAAACATGGTCGTAGAAGTTGCCTCTATTGTGATAGTCATCAAGATGCATTATTATTGTTTAGTGATTTAGAATACTCTATTCGTCAACGTGGCTTTATTTATGATGATTTGGAACATAACGAATATTTTGCTTTGCGCCCGCAGACTATTGCTGAAGTATGCGCACTTTAGTTAAAATTATCTATTGGTGTAGCATAGTATTCTTGGGATTTGATATTCACGCATTGCCAACTAATCAATTGGCATTGGATGCTAGCGCCCGTCAACTGATAGCTAGTCAACCTACTGAATCATTAGTGAGTGTGAGGCAAATTTTTACTGATTATCGTGAACTGGAGCAACGCTGGATCGGTAAAGATAATGTTAATTTTAATCATGCAACTATCAATAAAAATCCCATCTTTGCCAAAACACAACTTTTTAATCCACAATATTCTGAAAGTAACCAATCTGTTCGCTACCTGCGATTAAGTTATACTACTAATTATCAAGGTGAATCTCATTCCGTGTCAGGGCTAATCTTACTACCGCCACAAACCAAACCTAAAGGTGTGATTTTATTTTTTCATTCTACTATGACCGGTAAATTACGTGTACCATCATTGAGATTTAATGACTATAAGGCGAAAATGCTGGCGGCAATTTTTGCTGCCAATGGATATATTGTTGTTGCACCTGATTATATTGGTTTAGGAGATGATTATAAATCTGAACATCCATATATTATATATCCACAACCTAATGTTAATGATGGTCGCGACATGCTAATTGCTAGTTTGCCAGTATTTAAAAAGTATGCATTACAATTAAATCATAATATTCCTCTATTTGTGTCAGGATATTCAGAAGGTGCATCTTATGCGCTATGGTTCAGTAAAACTTATCAGACACAAACTGGTTTTGCCAAAAATTTAGCAAAACATGGTTATCAATTACGCAAAACAGTACCGATTGATGGAGCATATGATATTACTGGAGTAATGTTTCCTTTTTTATTAGGAAATCAAATTGGTGAAGAAAGTAATGATTTTAATATTATATCACCATTATGGGGAACTTTATTAAAACCAGCTCTTTTGGTTAATGTGGTTTTGTCATACGCGGCACATAATTCACTAGCGCCGCATAAAATATTTAATCCAGCATTTAATTTACAATGTACTAATGGGATGCCTATTTGCAATAGTGCAGATGAGGTCGGTTATGATTTGAGTAATTCACGATTATTAAATCTAAATAATTTACAATTTGCATTAAATTATTATTTTGCAGCGTTGGCAACACCAAGTACATCAAAGAGATATGGACTTTTTAATAATAGTGTGAGTGGTTTATTACAGCCAAAAATTTTAACTAATTCCAATCTATTACAGACCGCACAAGCAGCTAACATTGTAGAGTGGAGAAGTCACAATCCAATTAGTTTAGTTTCATTAACTCATGATTCTTTAGTGCCAGAAAAAAATAGTGCTAATGCATATGCTGGAATGTTGAAGTCTGGTTCAACGAATGTTAAATATCTAAAAGTTGATAATAATTTGCTGAAATCACGAGCTTTATTGGGGAATGCTATTACCGATCATGTCGGATTTGAACTATATGCGCTGTTAATTGCTTTGCAAGAGTTTGAAACTACGGCTAAATAAAAAACCGCATTTATAAAAATGCGGTTTTTTGGACAATTAGATAAAGGCAGTACCAAAATCTAATTTAGGTAAATTTAAATGATTAGCAATTGTTTGCCCAATATCTGAGAAGGTTTCACGGATACCAACATTCAATTCTTTACCTTGATAGTAACCAAATACTGGGATATGCTCACGTGTATGATCGCTGCCTGTCCATGTAGGATCACAACCATGATCAGCCGTAAATAATAGAATATCTTCAGCACCAAGGTTTGCGATGATTTCAGGAATACGAGTATCAAAATATTCTAACGCTTCTTTGTAACCAACTACATCACGGCGATGTCCAAAGTTCATATCAAAATCAACTAAATTAGTCATAATGTAAGTTGGTTTTGTGTTATGAGTTTTAATCGCATCAATGGTTTTATCAGTTAATTCAGGTAAGCCACTAGCTTTTATTTCAACTGTCGTTCCTTGATGAGCATAAATATCACCAATTTTACCGATTGCAACTACTTCACCATTATTTTCTTTACACACGTCTAAAACAGTTGGTGCGCTTGGTAGTACTGAGTAGTCTTTACGGTTTTTAGTCCGTGCATAGCTAGCTGAATCTTCACCATCAAATGGACGAGCAATTACTCGCGCTATATTGTATGGTTCTAATTCTTCACGAGCAATTTGACATAGCTTATACAAGTTATCTAAACCAAAGTGTTCTTCATGACATGCAATTTGGAATACTGAGTCAGCAGATGTATAGAATATAGGCTTACCAGTTTTTACGTGTTCATCACCCAATTGAGCGATGATTGTAGTTCCTGATGCATGGCAATTGCCAAGATAACCTGGTATACCAGCACGGGCTACAATTTTATCCAATAATTCTTGTGGAAAGCTATTTTCATGACTAGTAAAATATCCCCATTCGAAAGTAACAGGGCAACCACCAATTTCCCAGTGACCACTAGTTGTATCTTTTCCAGAACTTTTCTCACGACAAGCGCCATAAACACCATTTACGGTATAATCAGCATTATCCGCATGCAATTTTTTACCATTTACTTCTTGATAAGCTTTACCCAAACCTAGTTTTAACATGTTCGGGATTTTGAATTCAATACCGTTATCTTTACTGTATTGGTCAATATGACCTAGAGTATCACTTCCAGCATCACCAAAGCTTTCAGCATCAGGCAATGCACCAATTCCAAATGAATCTAATACCATTACTATTACACGTTTTTGCATATTAATTACCCCAATTAATGAGTTACAAGATTAAATGATTAGTAAACTGTTTTATCCAAAACGCTTTCACGGTCATTTAATACATTCAATACATCACCCAATAGGCTAGATGCACCAAAGCGGAAGTTATCAGAATTAATCCATTCTTCACCCATAATCTTAGCTGTTAAATCTAAATAATCTTTAGCTTCACTAACTAGACGAACACCGCCAGCGGCTTTGAATGAGCATTTACGTCCTGATTTCTTAATCGCATTTAACATGATTTCAGTAGCTTCTAAAGTTGCATTTACTGGCACTTTACCTGTAGACGTTTTGATAAAATCTGCGCCATTAGCGATCGAAATATCACTAGCTAAAGCAATCAATTCAGGTGTTTTTAATTCACCACTTTCAATGATTACTTTTAGTACTTTATCACCACAAATTTGTTTAGCTTTTTTAACCATTTCCGCACCAATCGCTTGATCTCCCGCCATTAATGATTTGTATGGAAATACGATATCAACTTCATCAGCACCTAAATCAATTGCCTCTTGTGTTTCACGTAATGCCAATTCCATATCTGCACCACCATGAGGAAAATTAGTTACTGTTGCAATCTTAACGTTTAGGTTATTATCAGCAAAATATTTCTTTGCAGCTGGGATAAATTGTCTAAAAATACAAATTGCAGGTACCGCACCAAACTCAGTTGATGCTTTCTCACATAAAGCCAAAACAACAGCGTCAGTATCATTATCATTTAATGTAGTTAAATCGATTAATCCTAATGTTTGTTGTGCTACTTTTTTAAGTGACATTGTTTACTCCTTAAATAATTATACTTGTTAGATTATACCAGTATTTTAACGCCATATACTGATAAAAAGTGTGGTTAATGAAATGTTTTGATTATGCACTGCACAAAAAAAGCCCCTAGCAAGGAAATAATTCAGGTATAATCTATGGATTAACAATGTTTAGGACAGGGTGATATATGAAAATCTTAGTTATAAATTGTGGTAGCTCATCATTGAAATACCAACTAATAAACATGGTGGATAAAGCTGCAGTTGCTAGTGGCTTGGTTGAAAGAATTGGTCTAAGTGAACCTGTGGTAACTCATAAAAAAGGTGATGAGAAGTTTGTCTTTAATGCAACACAACAACGTGAATATAGTGGTGAAGTTGTTGATCATAAAACAGCTGTTGCAATTGTTTTAAAATTATTGACTGATTCTACCATGGGTGTGGTTGCATCAATGGATGAGATTAATGCAGTTGGTCATCGTGTAGTACATGGCGGTGAGCGTTATGCATCATCAGTAATCATTACCGAAGAAGTGATGGCAGATTTGCAGGCATGTACGGAGTTAGCACCATTACATAATCCAGCAAATATTATTGGTATTCGTGCTTGTCAACATTTTATGCCAAATACGCCGATGGTAACAGTATTTGATACGGCATTCC
>RXKA01000097.1:11127-14846 GCA_003962985.1 Pseudomonadota bacterium
TTCGGTACGCCGCTATGGTTTCCATGGCACTTCACATAAATATGTTGCTAATAAAGCTGCAGAGTTATTAGGGCAAGAGCTTAGCTCATTGAAGATTATTACGTGCCATTTGGGTAATGGTGCTTCGGTAGCAGCCGTAAAATATGGTAAAAGTATTGATACTTCGATGGGATTCACGCCACTAGCTGGTTTAACGATGGGGGCGCGTTGTGGTGATATTGATCCGAGTATTTTGGCATATTTATCACATAAAATGAATTTATCTATTGATGAATTAAATGATTTAATGAATAAAAAATCAGGTGTATTAGGTATCTCTGGTATTAGCAGTGATTTCCGTGATATAGAAAATGCTGCTGCTGAGGGTAATCAACGCGCGCAATTAGCATTAGATATTTATACCTATAATGTTAAAAAATATATAGGTGCGTATGCCGCTGCAATGGATGGAGTTGATGTTATTGTCTTTACTGCTGGCCTTGGTGAAAATGACAAAGTTACACGTGCTAATGTAATTAATGGATTATCATTCCTAGGTGCACAGATTGATAATGAGTTAAATGACGTGCGTGGTAAACTGCGTGTAATCAGTAGCGATGATTCGCGAGTAAAAGTATTATTGGTTCCAACCAATGAGGAGTTAATGATTGCGGAAGAAACGCTAGCATTGCTCTAGATCTTTCAGAATAATAAATACCGTACGTAAGTACGGTATTTTTATGAAAAATTATTTATAAAATTAGCTGACTAACTTATTGATATATAATGTTCTGGTGCTTTTTTTATTGTAAAGTATAATTTTACATTAACTTTGTAATGCCTTCCAAGTATAATTCAGGCTTGTATATCTAGCAGAATTATTAAACACTAGATATATGTTGTTGTGATTTACTCATGAAGCTAAGAGTTTATGGGTAATATTGGTTTAATGTCTAACTCACATGCAGGTGCAAAAATGAAAATAGTTAGCATATTTAAAAATCGGTTATTGTATTTTTTTGATAACCACTTTACTAAACGTAGTCAATTTACTGGCGATAGCAATCTTTTGGATGAGAACTATCGTGTCGATCTTTCTCAAGCCCCCAAAACTATTACGCAAAATTTAATTTATCATGCCTATCAGTCAAAAGCAGAATCTCTAATGTCTTTAGGCTCTGATTTAGATGGCCTTACTCCATCAGAAGTTGATAGTAAATTAGATAAATTTGGTTTTAATGAGATTAATAAGCAAGAAGACCTAACATGGTATAAACATTTATGGCTTAGCTATAAAAACCCATTTAATCTTTTGCTAACTATTTTGGCAATTGTCTCTTACTTAACTGATGATGTAAAAGGTACTGTGGTAATTAGTGGGATGGTATTGATTTCTACTGTATTACGTTTTGTGCAAGAACGTCGCTCAAACAATGCTGCCGATCGTTTGAAAGAGATGGTGAGTACGACTGCGACGGTCTTACGCCAAGATGATGATGACGATGAGGATGATGAACACATTGCCCAATTAGAGCGTGAGATTGCTAGTTCAAATCCAATGCAAATGGCGAATCGAGTTGAGATTCCGATTAAAAACTTAGTTCCTGGTGATGTAATCACTTTATCTGCTGGTGATATGATACCTGCTGATGTACGGATAATTTCGGCCAAAGATTTGTTTGTGTCACAAGCGGCTTTAACTGGTGAATCATTGCCCGTTGAAAAATTTGCAGAACAAAAAGAAGCGGATGTAATTGATGCTCTTGAATTAAATAATATTGGCTTTATGGGTAGTAATATTGTTAGTGGTTCAGCATTGGCAGTGGTTTTAACGACAGGTCGTAATACATTTTTTGGCTCATTAGCGGATAAAGTTATTGCCCAAGATACAACGGAAACATCTTTCCAACGTGGAGTAAATAAAGTAAGTTGGTTATTAATTTATTTTATGTTAATTATGTCGCCAATCGTATTTTTGATTAATGGTATTACTACTCATGCATGGCGTGATGCGGCTTTATTTGCTTTATCGGTTGCAGTTGGTTTGACACCAGAGATGTTGCCTATGATTGTGACTTCGACCTTAGCCAAAGGCGCGGTATTTATGTCGCGACGTAAAGTTATTGTTAAGCGCTTGGATGCAATTCAAAATTTTGGTGCAATGAACATATTGTGTACGGATAAAACTGGTACTTTAACGCAAGACAAAATCTGTCTTGAAAAACATACTGATATTTTCGGTAACGATTATGATGATGTGTTGGAGTTTGCCTATTTGAATAGTTATTACCAAACAGGATTAAAAAACTTATTAGATGTGGCAGTCCTAGAACGTGGTAATTTTGGTGATATTCCATTATTGGTAAAAAAATATAATAAAATTGATGAAGTTCCATTCGATTTTCAACGTCGTCGGATGTCTGTGGTAGTAGCAGAAAAAGGTGGACAAAATGTACTAATCTGTAAAGGTGCAGTTGAGGAAATGCTTAGCTGTTGCCGTTATGCTGAACATGATGGTCAGGTTATGCCGTTGACTGAGGAGCTATTAGAGCGATTACGTGAAGTAACCGCGGAATTAAATGCTGATGGTCTACGTGTGGTTGCGGTAGCTAAGAAAAACTATCCGACACCAAAACCTAGCTATTCAGTTGCAGATGAGCAAGAAATGATTCTGGTGGGTTATGTGGCATTCCTTGATCCTCCAAAAGAAACTACTCGTCCAGCGATCGAAGCATTAAATCGTCTTGGTATTGATGTTAAGATTTTAACTGGTGATAATGATTTGGTAACGGCCAAAGTTTGTCGCGAAGTAGGGCTTAATGTTGAAGGAATGATGCTTGGTTCAGATGTTGATAAATACTCAGATGAAGAACTGGGACGTTTGGCTAAAGATACTACCGTATTTGCAAAATTAACTCCTGCGCATAAAGAACGCATTGTACAGGTGTTGCGTGATAATGGCAATGTAGTTGGTTTTATGGGCGATGGTATTAATGATGCACCTGCATTACGTGCCGCCGATATTGGCATCTCTGTAGATACTGCGGTTGATATTTCCAAAGAGGCTGCAGATATTATCTTGCTAGAGAAGAGTTTGATGGTATTAGAGCAAGGGGTTGAAGAAGGGCGTAAAACTTTTGCTAATATGCTGAAATATATCAAAATGACGGCAAGTTCTAATTTTGGTAATGTATTTTCAGTGTTGGTGGCATCAGCATTTATTCCATTTTTACCGATGTTGCCTGTCCAATTATTATTACAAAATCTGATTTATGACATTTCACAAACCGTTATTCCATTTGATAACGTTGATGAAGAATTTATTGAGAAGCCACAACGTTGGGATCCAGATGATCTACGCCGATTTATGATTTTCTTTGGTCCAATTAGTTCAATTTTTGATATTCTTACATTCTACGTAATGTGGCATGTGTTTGGCGCAAATAGTGCTGAACATCAAACACTATTCCAAAGTGGTTGGTTTGTCGAAGGATTATTGACGCAAACTTTGATTGTGCATATGATTAGAACTAAGAAAATTCCATTTATCCAAAGCACTGCGGCATGGCCAATGTTGTTGATGACTGCATGTGCGGTTACTATCGGAATTACTATTCCAATGTCACCATTAGCGCATATGGTGAGTATGCAAGCATTGCCAGCAGGATATTTTGTTTTCCTAATCTTAGCCGTGGTTGGTTATATGGTATTGACTCAATCATTAAAAGGGGTTTATGCCC
>RXKA01000144.1:0-6200 GCA_003962985.1 Pseudomonadota bacterium
TCAATTCCTTTGACCCTACCCATTATTAAAACGTATTTGATGTTTATAATGGATGATTTACCGATACAAGAGGCACATTTTATTAATAACCAGTGGCATCTTATTAAAGGATAATCTTATGAAAATTCCAGAAGTCGGTAAGCTTTACTTCGTACCAGAAGAAAATTTGTTTTGCATCTTTCGTCGGATTTACTATACACGTAATAAAAAAAGTATCCGTGTAGATTTCTATAAAGATGAATTTCGGAAAGAGTCGTATTATGATTATGACTTAGATAACGCTTTTGAATTCGATTTATCCGATTTTACTTTTCAACCAGTCGTAAACAAAGCTGAGATGCGACGTAGACCATTTGATTTTGTTGATTTAGATGGTGCGATTAAACTTATTACGACAAAGAAAAAGTTTCAAGATGTATATTGTAGATTTAAATTGTCGTCACCAGTTAAATTTCAAGCAGAAAGTTATGACTGGAAAACACGAACAACAACTTGCTATGATGCGGAAGCAACTGAATTTGCAGGGACTATGACCCCTGAAGCGGATGGTAAATTAAATATTAAATTATATCGTGAAACCATTATTGTAGATATTGCGAACATTAAAACTCTTAAGTTCCGATTATACGAGTTTCATCGGTAAATCGTATGGTAAGCGTATAGATTGCGTCAAGTTCAATGGCGCAATCTATGATATAATTTTGTTTATGAAAGTAGTAAAAACATAGACCAATAGCTTAAGAGGGAAAGCGGCTGACTCTTAATCAGCAAATTGGGGCTTCGAGTGCCTCTCGGTCTACTAATGATAATAAAATTTATTAAAAGAGGTAACTATGTGGAACATTGTTTTTAAAACATTAATTTGGACCAAAGAAGACGGGCAGCATTATACAGAAGTTGCTAGATACACGATGGAACATCCTTTAATCCTACCAAAGTATCAGATGGTTTTTATTGGTGACGAGCATCACACAGTAGAACGAGTTGAAATTATTAACTTTGAAACTAAAACTATCGAAGTTATTGTTTAGGGGGTCCTATGGAAAGAGATGTAATCTTTCAGACCTTGATTGCTAATGGATTTACACCATATATTTGTGGTGGAATGCCCCGCGATATCGCACTTGGTGTATCATCTAAGGATATGGATATCGAAGTTTATGGTTGCTCTGTTGAACAACTGGAAACTGTTCTCGCACAATTCGGTAAGATTGATACAGTTGGTAAGAAATTTGGCGTTGTTAAGTTGACTACACCAAATGGCGATTACGATTTCTCTGTACCTCGTAGGGATAATAAGGTCGGTGTTGGTAGGAAGGGATTTGAAGTTGAATTTGATTTGACCATCACCCCTAAAGAAGCAGCAAGCCGTAGAGATTACACCTTTAACGCAATGTTTATTGATGCTTCAGGGAAGTTGTTGGACCCTCATAATGGGTTGCAAGACTTGATTGAACATCGTTTGCGACATACGTCATCTGCTTTTAGTGAAGACCCGACTCGTGTTCTGCGTGGTATGCGATTTTGCGGTCAACTCGATTTGCGTCCGTATCGACGTACTGTTGAATTGTGTAAGCTAATGTTTGACCGATACGATGAAATCGAAGCAGATATGATTTGGGCAGAATGGGAAAAGTGGGCGAGGCGTTCTATCAAGCCATCGAGAGGTTTGGCGTTTTTGTGGTCAACTGGTTGGATTCATCACTATCCTGAATTGTATGCATTGACCAGATTGCACCAAGAACCTAAGTGGCACCCTGAAGGTTCAGCTTGGCAGCATACAAAGCATGTGGTTGACAGAATGAACGATATTTGTAACCGTGACTTTATCAGTGGCGACGAAAAGATTGTTCATATGTTTGGTGCTTTGCTGCATGATGTAGGTAAGGCTGTAACGACAACTGTTAACAACGAAGGTGAAATTATTTCACCAGGACATGACGAAGCAGGCGTTGAAATCGCTCATTCGTTCATGGAACGAATCCATATGCCGATTCGATATCGTAATCCTGTTGCTGATATGGTTCGATATCATATGCGCCATATCAATAACCCAACGGCGAAGGCAGCAAGACGACTGGCATCAAAGCTTGGCTCAATCGGTCGTGACGGATGGTTGCGAATTGTCGAAGCTGACTTTTCAGGTAGACCCCCATTGCCACAAGGTATTCCATCAGATGCGCAAAAGTTGTACGATTTGATGGAAGTAGAAACACAAGATAATCGTGTTGCTCAGTTAGTTTTGGGGAGACATTTGGTGTCCAGAGGATACACACCTTCTAAACTTTTCGGTATAGTTTTAAATGAGGTTTACGAAGTTCAATTAGATGAAGGCTTAGATTTTGAAAGCTTGCTGTTGTTAGCGATTTCAAAGATGGACGATTATGGCGCATCATAATATTTTAAACCAAGAGAAATTTGATATAGTTACACATTCATCAGCATATTGGATTGGGTTTCTTTATGCTGATGGGTGTATTTTTAACAATCAAATTAAAATAACATTACAAGAACGAGACATTGAGCATTTAGAAAAGTTCAATACATTTTTAGAAGGTAATCTAAATATACGGTACGTCAAATCTACTAAAGCATATACAGTTGGGTTTTCATCTAAGTATATGGTCGAACGTTTAAAATCATTTGGAATTTACCAAAACAAAACATTTAGCTGTGTGCCTCCGACGTTGTTAGAATTCAACATTGATTTTTGGAGAGGTGTAATTGATGGTGATGGACACTTAGGAATCAGTAACGGTTGTGGTAAGGATAAACGGATTAGACCTAGATTAGAATTATGTGGTAATTACGCAACAGTTGTTGGTTTTAAAGTATTTATCAATACTCAAATTGAAAACTTTATCAATGTAATATCTAGACATTCTTCAATTTATAAAATTCAAAGTTCTGGTAATAAAGCATTTAAAATTGCACGGTTGTTATATGATAACGCCGAAGTATTCTTAGATAGAAAATACAACGTTTATAATGAAATGCTATCGAAATTTAATTTAAAATATGAACGGAAAGAAATAAAAACGGTTTGACAAAATTTTATTTTCTGATAGAATTTTTCTGAGGAAATGGAGCAAAAATGAAAATTAAATTAGTTACAGAGGAACCACGGTATACTCACAAGTTTGTTATCGAATTTAATGGTTATTATGGAGACATGGATGGGAAAGACAGCGGTGAGCAAGCGTATGATGTTGATTCAATTCAAAATTCAACACTTGTCGAAAAGCTCGTTGCTGCATTCGACGCAATGTCAGATATGACAAACGATACTCGTGGATTTCCAAAAACAATTCCATTTTGGGAAGATGAAGATACTTTTCTTTATGACATCATTCCATATAACGCTGATTTTTTCGATTCGTATATGCGTGTTTCTGATTATGAAATTTATTATTACGACTATTCAGGTAATAAATTTCGTGTGATGCCAGTAGGAGAATAAATATGTTATACGGAATATATACAACATCGTTTGCTGAAGATGACGAAGTATATGCCAACTCATTCACTTGCCTACCCATTCTTCAAGCCGATGAAGAATTATTTGTAGTATGCGATGACGGATGGGGAATACAAAAGAGATATTCCATTTATAAACAAAATATTCATGGGTCGTTATGGCAAATCGTAACTGAAGCCCAGTTACCACTATATAGAGAGTATCTGATTAATGATATGTTGTTTGGTTCTGGTGAACGATTTGGCTTATTATATGGGTTTCCAAGTAATCAACAATGGCTTGATAGATTTGTTTGGTCAAACGATGAAAACAAACCTATTCTTGAATATTAATTATGTATGTAATCATTGCGGGTTCACGACTTTTAACAAAAGATGAAGTCTATTCATAGTTCGTGCTAAGGTGCTAAATGTTCCCTGTTACATCTATCAGGTCTAAGTATAAAAATGGCTTGACAACCATCGAAAGTGATGTTATACTTGGGTTATAAATATATAAAAAGGTAAATGAATGTACGACTTTCAAACTCAACTAGCAATCGGGAAAGAAGTGGAGAATGCGCTTGACACTTACTTTTCTAAGTGGTATCACATCACACCTGTATCTCTTGACTCTGAGAAAAATCACGGCGTCGATAGAATTTTCACATCGATTCAAACAGCACAACAAAAAACAGTTGAATACAAAGCAGATTTCAAGACATACAAAACAGGAAATATGTATGTTGAATTATCAGTTGATTCAGATTCAGGCTATACAAAGAATGGTTGGGCGTTACATTCAATTGCCGATGTCATCATTTATGCTGCGATTTCAGGCACTAAAATCGTAACAATTTATATATTTAGCCCGTTTACTGTTCGTGAATATATTGATAAATGGAAAGGACAGTATCGAAATGTAGTATGTAAAAACAAAGGATACCATTCAAAAGGTGTTCTAGTACCTATTCGTGAAGTTGAAGTTATGGCATTAAGAACTATAAAAATGATTTGACAAAACAAATGTTCTGTGATAAAATTCAAACCTACGTTCAAACGAACACTTATAAACAAAAATAAAGGAACAACACATGTTTAAGAAACCTTCAGTATCAACAACTATTATCCCTTTGATTACCTTGGACAACTTGGGTTCGGACAAGAAGACACCCAAAGGCGTATTCAACTTCATTCCATTGTTCCGTGCTACAAAAGATGGTCCTGGTCTTTCTCTTGAAGAAATTCAGGAAGGCATCTTTGGTTGGTACTTGTATCAAGTTCGTACTAAGGGAGACGAACCTGGAAAGATTAAGTCAAACCGTGTATCGTGGATTGACAGTGGCCTTCGGGCTGGTGAGGATGGCGGGGTGCTTAATGACCCTGGTGTGACTTTGGGCTTGTCTGCGACCGACAAATACGGCAACGTAATTGCAAACAAGGACCGGAAGAACATCATGGGGTTTGGTGTTCCAGGGTTGGGGTTCCAAGACCCATTGTCATATCGTGCAACCGTTCGTATTCCTGTCTTGTGGGACGTTCAACCTAATAAAGACAGCGAAGGTAACATTGACCCTGCGTCTGGTGTTTTGGCCTTGCTCGAACTTAAGGCGAATCAGTTGCGTGATTTGGTTGACGAAATGAAAAAGGTTGCAAAGCCTGGGGTGACTTACGAAGCCGATGGGATGAGCAATCCAGAAAAGTACCCGTACCAAGGATACGGTTACGCTTACAACCTCAACAAAGATAAATCTCGTGGCATGGATACGTACCAGTGGTCAAAAACTGACTTGACGACATCTAAAGTGATGTGGGAATCACGTCTCATTGAAGCGGAAAAGCTTTTCTCTGACTATAAGGCGAATGCATTCAAAATGGGGCGACCATACGAAGATGTGGTTCAAGAATGCATGAATGGTCAAATCCCATTTGAGGAAGCTGAACGTATCGTAGTTGCGACGATTGCCAAGAAACTGCTTGACTCTTGGGGCGTTAGTTACGGGGATACAACGGACGACATTCTTGCGACATTTGAAGAAGTTACACCTAATTTTTCTTACCACGCTGGTGCTGGAATCTCACAGGCAGCGGTCGGTAAGGTTCAACGGGTAGAAATTCCTGAAGACGAAGAATCTGAAGGCGATGACCAACCGTTTTAAGTTAAATTAAAAGGTTTATCCCCCGAACCTTTTATTTGAGGTAAAAGAACATGATTTTAGTAACAACAAACAAAGTTAAAATCGAAGTTAGTGAAACTCCTGCTGGTGGTCGCATTATGCGTGTATATTGTCCTGTTAAAAAGAAAATTTTTAGACGATATACACATCCAAGTCGTGCAACTTCGCTAAAGCGTTTTTTATATGATGTTGATGTTTTAGAGAACGCCTTGAATGGTAAAGTTGCAAACGGTGTTCTGTCATAGTGCGTATAGTAGCGCTAGATATTGCTACAAAAACTGGTGTAGCAATACTTGACGGGCAGTTAATTACAGTGTATTATATCGAAGGTTCACCTACGTATCAAATGGGTAAAATCTTGCAGGAAATCACAATAGATACAAAAGTTGTGGTTGAAGATTTTACCTATTTTAACTACCGAAATCCAGAGACAACAGCACAGCTAAATCAAAGGATTGGATACATTATATGGAGACTTATTGAAGATAGTATCGAAGTCGAAAAATACAATGTAAATACGGTTAGAAAATTCTTAGGCGTTTCAGGCAGTCGAAAGAAAGGTGAACA
>RXKA01000144.1:6250-17232 GCA_003962985.1 Pseudomonadota bacterium
CTTTATTGCTATACAATGTCAGGGAACAAATTAGCGATTTACATAAATATACGTTTGTAAAAAAGAAGCTGATGAGAGAAAACTAAATATTTAAAATTCCTAAGAATTTATGGGAAATACCAAGACCTGAGTTTTACTCGCTTAACATCCCTGACGTTGTATTATCGGTTATTGAATATCACATAGAAATTCATTTCGATAAAATTAAAGAAATCCTTAAGCAACACAAAGTACCTCGCGATTTAGATTTTATTCACCACGCAACAAAAATCTTAGTGGCCGAAGGTAAATTTTTGGTCACTAAGAAGTATACCTACACAATCAAGCAATAAAAATAGCTTGCTTCCAGTTTTATTTTGTGATATACTTTTCTTATCGATAACAAAGAAAGGTAACTTTTACATGTGTAAACCACAATTAGATACTCTACAATTCGGATTAATTCACAACCATACATCTTATTCCGATGGATGGGGTACAGTTGCAAAAAACACGGCACAAGCGGTAAGACACAGCCATAATGCAATCGGTATTATGGACCACGGTACGTGTAGTGGTCTTATGGACCACTGGATGACATGCACAGAGAGTGGTATTAAGCCGATTCTAGGTTGCGAAATTTACCTTCGTTTGCCAGAAGAATGGCAGTCGTTGGGGCAATCTAGAAATAGTCGTAGTGGGCGTTACCATATGTCGTTAGTTTCAACTAATTTTGAGGGATACCGAAGACTAATTGAAATCAACAACGCAGGTCATCGTAATATTGAGGATTCAAGAGGGAAAAAGTATCCCATTGTTACGCTTGATGCTTTGGAAGAATATGCAGGGGAAGGACTCATTGCGTTAACAGGTTGTGTAGCGTCTGTTACATTCCACGACCATCTAGAAGTAGCACACGAGTACGTTAACTTTCTGATTAAGAACTTTGGAAAAGATAACGTATTTGCCGAAATCATGCCTCATATCCTTACACGACATGACGGGCAAGAGTTCAACGCTTTTGATAGACCGTTAGAAATTGCACATAAATTTGGTTTGAAAACGATTTACACGACAGACGCACATGCACCAGAAGAACAAGATTTAGAGCTACTTAGATTATACACAAAAGCTAAGTCTGGTTATGAATTCACTGCTTCTTATATTCAATCAAAAGAAGATGCTTTTCAAGACGCAGTAGCAGTTATTGGGAAAGACGAAGCACTAAGAGCCTTTCAAGGAATTGATGAGGTTATCAATCGTGTTGAAGAAATTAATTTCAAACGTCCATATAGTTTGCCAAATACTGATAAAGAAACAGTGTTAATGCAACAACGCATTCTTAAGGCACACGAAGAAACTGCGCCATCTGTTATCGGAAAACTGACACATGACGGTGTATTGATTACACAAGAGTTGTTGGATGCACGGCTAAAACAAGAGTGGGATTTACTTGATAAATATTCTTTTTGGCCTTACTTCGCTGAATTGTGGGACGTTCTGCGAGTCGGACACGAAAAAGGTGTTGTGACTGTTGCTCGTGGTTCTGCAAGCGGTTCATATATCTTGTACCTAACTGAAGTTACACAATTACATCCCGTTGTACATGGATTGATGTTTGAAAGATTTCTTGCAGAATTACGTCTTGAAACAGGCGAGTTACCAGACGTAGACGTAGATATTCCATCTTCCGACCGACATTACATTCAAGAGTACGCAAAAGAAAAATGGGGATTTGAACCTGTTGGTACTGTACATTTTTATGGTCATTCATCTACTGTACGTATGCTTGATAGAATGTATAGTAGCAACACAGGACTTGAAATCCCTGACGTTGTAGTAAGTGATGCGTCAGATTACGGCGAAGAAAATCCAGATGCAATGAACAAATTTCTATCTTTTGCACCCTGGATGAAAATCGCTTACGAAGGATTGTTAGGTTCTGTAGAGAAGTTTGGCGCACATGCTTGTGCAGTTGTACCACTTGATGTAAATATGCCTGTGCCGATTGAAGCATGGGGTAAATATCCTGTAGTGAACTATTCTGAAAGTGGTTCAAACAAAACCCTTCAGATGTTAGGAATGGTAAAAATTGATATTTTATCATCTGAAAATCTTGACTTCTTAGGGCAATTAGCAAAAGTTACAGGAGTGAAGGCACCGAAAGAAATTCCAGAAAATGACCCTTGCTTTATCGTATTTGAAAAACAAGACGTAACGGGGTTGTTTCAGTTTGATACTCGTGTTGGTAAAAATCTAATTAAGTTAATGGTTGATAATGGCAGAAAAATCAACTCAATTCGTGTGTTATCAGACTTAACTTCATTAGGTAGACCAGGACCATTGCATGAAAAGTATCATATTGTTTATGCAGAAGGTATAGCAGACTTAGACAAGCACCCGCCGATTGTGCGCCAAGTATTCGCCCAAACTAATGGGGTTTTGATTTACCAAGAACAAGTTGCAGAGTTATTTGCACGAGTAGCGTTTGAAACTTACGATAAAGAAGCAAAAGAATATGGTATCGTAGCGTTAAAAAATTTGGTCCCAAAGAACCAGAAAGTTGCGCAGACCGATAAGTTCAAGAAAGGGTACGAAAAACTATATAACATGTTTCTCGATGGTGGCACAAAGATTCATGGGTTAGACCCAATCTATCTTCATGACTTGTTTGAATCACTAAAAGGATTTGTCCGATATGGTTTTAACTTAAGCCACTCTCTAAGTTACGCTAACATTTCGGCGCAAGAGGCTTGGTATAAGTATTACTATCCCAACGCCTTTTGGTCAACCGTTATGGAGAATGTCAAAAACAACAAAGAAGACCGTGGTAAACTTTTACGGTATATTGTTGATGCAACGCTAAAAAGTGGTTTGAAGTTTAAGCCGCCACACATTAATACAGCATCGTTAAGTTATACATTATTATCAGATGGTAAGACCGTGCAGTGTCCTATCTCAATGTTGAAAGGCTTGGGCGTAGCAGGTGTTGATGATATTCTCACTCACCAACCTTTTACATCATTGAAAGACATCAACGAACGAACAAAACTAAATAAATCTATCAAACTTGCAATGTATCAAGCTGGGATGTTGGATGGATTAGATGGTGATTTATATGATTTAGGTGTATGTGACATTGATGTTTTCAAGGTAAAAGGTACAGAAGGGGATAAAACAGGGTTAATTGAAGGAATCACACAAGAGTTCAACTATACAAAATTAACTCTTGATAACGGTCGTGAATACAAGATTCTGTCAGAACTAACAGATGAAGTTAAAAAAGCTGCAAAAGAGCTTAAAATCAAACCTACCACATCTGCACGGTTTTTAAAAGTTGGAACAGAAATCTTGTTTTCATCTTATCGAGATGTTATACTTAGTATCAAACGGACTCGATACTTTGAACCGTTACCACAGGATGTAACCAAGATGACAGGAATTAAAGCTGCATTAGGGTTTGCGATTCCTGAAAATCCATCGTTACAATATTACTTTGATTTTGCCGCAAGTAAAATTGAAAAAGAAGTTGGTTACATTGTTGAGATTGAGCAGACAGCAACAAAAACATTAAAGCAATTGAAAATTACGTTGCAAAATGGTAGACGTTACTGGTTCTGTTTGGAAGATAACAACGCCAACGGGTTTATCATGAAGCGTAGCAAGATTAAATCATATGATGACGTTAAGCATCTAAAAGAAGGCGATTTAGTTGGGTTAACGTTAGTTTTAGAGCGTAGAGACGGACAAGTCGTAACGAACGGTCAAATTAACGATTTCAAAGTTATCCTGTAACAATCTTATACCACAATAATAAAAACGGTTTGACACAATTTATTATTGTGGTATAATTTTCTCTACAACTTATCGAGATGGAAAGGTAATACACATGGAAATTAAATTTGCAGAACTTTTAACAGCGGCGTTAGCAAACAAGAATCCGCAATACGTCACCCGATTACCGCAATGTATGTTGCATGAAAATGAAAAGAAACAAGTCGCATATATCAATGAATGTCTAGAGCAAGGTTGGGTTCCATCACTTGAAACATTCAAACGAAATTTTCGCTTTATTGAAATGACCACCGAAATTCCAGCAGATGTTCTGTATATGGAATTTGCAACGGCAAGACGTGACGCATACCTTGCAGAGCAAATTGCCGAATTTGTAGAAGAAAATAAAAAACAGAATAAATCACCCTATCAGGGACTTGCAGATTTCCAACTGAAGCTCTTGGATAAGACAGTAATTTCAAGCCCTAAAATTATCGATTATGGTGAGTTACCAAGAGAATCGTATATTTCTAATGTGTATCGCAGTAAGTATTATGTGCCATATTTCGATGAAATTTCAGACGGATTACAAGGTGGTGACTTTGTAGTTATCATGGCAGGTACTAAGGGCTACAAAACAACGCTCCTAAAGGAATTAACTCGTGCTGCTTGGTTTAATGGAGAAGATGTAGTTTTTTGCTCACAAGAGCAAGCACCATTGTCGTTAGCGCAGCAATTAGACATGCAGAATTTGGGTAAGACACATAGCACCCTACGTAAAGGCATTAACGATACGCAACTTAAAGAGTTGCAAGGGTTTCAGCAAAAAGTACGCAAAGAACGTGGGAATAAATTATTCATTACGCCACCTGTAAAAAGTGTTCGACAGTTGCATGAATATGTTGTGTCTTTAAACCGTCCAGTCCGTAAAATTTTTATTGATGGTTTAAACTTGATGCAAGGTGACTTTTCAGATAGTTATAACTCTTTGCAAAAGGTTTGTTCTGAACTAAAATCTTACGCAATCGAACACAATTTGATTATCATTGCAGTAACACAAAGTAATCGTGAAGGTTATAAATCCTCAATGAATATGGGAGCGCAACATATTGCAGGTTCATTTGCCATTGCGATGTATGCTGACATTATGCTTGCATTATCGACTATCGAAGAGGACAACAAACCATATGTATATACGAGGCCGATTCTTAACCGGCATGGCGACCTAAGTCGTAAGATTTTAATGATGCCACGATATACACCGGATGGCAAAGCATGGGTTGATTTCGACCTGCTACCTAAAGACTATAATCCAGATGAAGCAGTAATTTCTGTGTTATCTAAGAATAAAGTTCGGGCTACTGTTACCGAGACTTTAGGAATTTCATGGGACAATGTAACAAAAGAGCTAGGTAGTCAAGCCGATGCCTTAGTTGAATTTCTAGCAGAAGAAGGAAACAGCAACTTAGAGAAAACAGTTAATGAAATAGGTAATGGCGACCCATTTTAAGTTAAAGGAAACGTCTGTATGAATATTGTAAATATCGCAAGACAATATTTCAAGTTAGAAGATAAGGGTAACGGTGTTTTTCAAATCGTTAATCCGACTGGTGAGTTTGATTCTGTTGTTTTGTGGGAACATACGAATTCATACCGACGTTTTTCTATCTCTAAATCTGGTGGGATTAGAGAGTTCTTAAAATATATTGTTGGAATGCCAGAAAGTCAAATTTTAGAAGATTATGGCGATATTAGCGAAGATAATCTAACAAGAGCGTTGCGTAATTACACGAGAGTTAAATCGGATACTGGATATTCACTTCAGGATATTATCTATACCGAAGGATATAATCAATACATCGAAAGCCGAATGATTTCTAAAGACACAGCAAGTTATTTCGGTCTTGAAGTGAACGGCCAAGATGCAATTATCCCTTTATATGATAATACATTCCAGCGAGTTGGTTCTTTGTATCGTCATTCAGCACCACAGGTGAAGGGTGACAGATATAGAACACAATTAGCAAGCAACTACGAAAAACCTTGCGTATGGCCTTTCACAGAATTAAAGAAACTCAAGGGAAACTCAGTCGTAGTGTTGGTTGAGGGTGCATGGTCCGTAATGCGGATTCATCAAGTAATAAAACCACATCTTCCTAATATTGTTCCACTGGCGACATTAGGAACGAACGTGACCGATGAGCTAAAGGATTACCTATATGATTTTTCAATTGTGTGTATCCTTGACGATGATATGGGTGGCAAACAAGTATCCGATAGCTTACTGACGTGGGGTAAAAAAGACATTGAGATTTACAACCCATATTTCAAGAGTTTATTGTGCAGCAATCAATCATCATACATTGACGACTTAACCGATAAACAACTATTATCGTTGTTTCGAGAGATTAAAAAGAACAGTAAGTTGCTATAACTTGCCTAATGTTTTCAGGTGGAATATACTGGAACTAGGAGTACAAAAATGGAAAGATTTTCTTGGCTTATCGGAAATGTGATTGCGCTTATACTTGGAATGACTGGATTAATGTATATTTTCCCAAAGTATGAACCAGCGGTGCAACCATCACAAGTTGACACACCAGAAGTTCTGTCTGTGACATCAAGTGAAATTGAAGTAACAACATTCTACTATGCTTTGCGAGAAGACGCATATAACGCTTTTTTATTACAATACTATGGCGCTAACGTTTCTTCTTTTCAAAACGTTAGTGAGTTAAGCAGGATGGGTTATAAAGGGTACTTCGCATGGTACAACAAAACACTAACAACCCATACCGTGCTACTTAAAGGAACTACCGTTGTCGTGATTAAATATATTGATACTACTGTCTATGGAAACGAAAGCGAGCGTTTATCAAGAGTTGAGCAATATATTTTGGAATATCTGAAGGAAATAAATGAAATTTAAACCATTAGAGAAAGTTTGGATAACATCAGGACCACATGTATATCCAGGCATTGTGTTGTTAACTGTTGGCTTAAGTTACGTTGTATTAAAATTTGATACCGTAATTTGGAGAAGAGTTATATGTTTAGAAGATGAACTTACGCATCGCAAGCAAGATTTTAGTGAGTATGCATTTGCTGTAAGAAAGAACTTTTTAAGTATATAATTCAACCCCTCATTTGAGGGGTTTTTGATTAAATGGTACTGTATACACCGAACGTTTCAAGCATAAATAAATTGTTTGGATTTTTATTATCCATAACAAGCTTACTAACACCGCTCCACAATCTTGAATCAATCTTATACCACGTTCTTCCACCATTCATTGTTCTATAGACACCAGATGAATTCGCTGCATATCCAACTAAGTCATCATAGAAGGATAGCTTACATTTATTGTCTACCGAGTACGTTTTTTCCCATGTAATACCACCATCTTTAGTAATGTATAATCCCATATCTGATGCTACAACCCAGTGTTGTTCATTGAGCACCTTAACGTCACTCAGGAACGCCATTGAATCAATACCAATCGTACTAAGGTAAAACTCACCATCTTTATATAAAGAAAAGTTGTCGTTTTCTCCAACAGTGACAACAAAGTTATCATTAAGAGCATCTACGGCATTTGCCGATACCCCAGCGAAATTTATGTCGTCATCTAAAATTTCTGTAGTGTAATCAGTCAAGTCAATTCTTACCATAAAACTAGCCCCACTCCCACCGACACACCATAAATAATTCTTGGTAGCTGCAATATCTCTAATGGCTGCGTAGGTACCGTGCGCAAACAAGACGGTTGTTATTGCAGGCGAGTTATTAATAATAGTGTCAACATCTACGACTGAGATGTAAGCCTCTGTCCCTACGTGAGTCCAGTAAATTTTATTTTCAACAACTTTAATAGTTGATGTAACAACGCTTCCACTATGCGCTTCAAATAATTCAGGAAATACATTCCAGTTAATGCCATTATCGAATGAGTAAGCAAATCGTAGGTATCCACTAAAGTTGTATGTTCCAATCAAAATGTCAAGGTTTTTATATGGTATTGAGCAATAACTTGAATCTGCAATCGCAACACCAAGTAACGTTGTGATTCCAGTTTCACCGAAAACTTTTTGCAAAGTTGGAGTAAATACCCTATAAGATTCATCAACGACGATGTTTGCGCTTTCTTGAATAGTTGCTCTATTCGGTGTAAGTGTCGTTGGTTCAGATAAACTGTAGTTGGTCAAACTTACGCCACGTAGTACAAGCGCACTTTCAAACGCATTAAAATCTGACGGATTCGTACAAGCGCCATAATGAATCTGTATATCTGAACCACCCTTTTTAATTAAATTTTCTAGTGAACTTTTCGTTCGTAGCGGCACGTATCCGGTTAAAGATGCTGTTGATGGATTAACGTCATGGTCTTTAATCTCAGCGATTTTAACTACTGTTCCATGTGCATCCATTGTAAGTACTGGTTCAATCGCAGGCAATGTTTTTTCAATAGGGCCAACAGACATTGCACCGTAATATTTAAAGTCATCAAATAACCCAACTGATACAAAAACTCTACCCTGTGTATTTCTTAATATTTCCATGTTACCCCTTAACTCATAGTTGACGATATATATAAATTATAATATATTGTAATGATATTGTAGAGACTAGTCAACTGGTGTGATATAAAAACGAGTTGACAACACATTAATTCTGGTGTATAATCTAAATCATGTTTCCGAGGTAGCGCAAGTGGTTTGCAAACAGTCTTGAAAACTGTCGCCAACGGGCAGACCCCGTTGAGGGTTCGACTCCTTTACTTCGGGCTAGGGGAGAAAATGTCACAACACAGTGTAGAAATTCATGTCTTTCTTTTTATACTAGTATCAATCGTATTAATTTTTCAGTTTATTACATTATCAGTAATGATTAATTTCGCAGCAGACATTAAAGCATTACGAATGAAGTTACGCCTGATGGGATACAAGCTGGCAACAGATTCAGATATTAAAGAATACGAAGATAATACTGACGCTTAATAGGTAGAGCATCAGACTTTGAATCTGATAGTTGAAGGTTCGACTCCTTCACCGTCATCTGTGGCATTAACTCAATGGCAGAGTGACATTTTGTGAAAATGTTGGTTGTGGGTTCAACTCCCACATGCCACCCTGTGTCTTAATTTATAGTAAAGGAATAAACCATGAAAAGATTGAAGCATTTAATTTTAGTTTTGTTGGTTTCCATTGCTGCTTACATCACAGGAGAGCCTGCTTTTGCAGAAGAGCAACTCGCACCATGTAATCATAAAATCGAAAGATTCAACTTACATAACGAGTCAGACACGATTTTACGCTCGTATCTGTCGATTGCTACGTTCACTGTTCCAAATGGCGAAGATAGCTGTAGTTACTTCTATACGATGCTATCTGATGCGCTTGTCGCTATAAAGAATGAAGGGGAACGTGCAACATGTACAGCGCTAGAACATAGCGCCACTTGCTACGACACAATTGAACTGGGTGCATATGCTGTAATTAAAACGTATACAGCAGGATTCAGCGATGCGAGTCCATATGCAATCGTGCAAGATTATACAAACAATGGCGAAACCCATGCGTGGATTTTCTTTGGGTTTGGGGCGTTGTTACCAGCAATTAGAACGTAACGTGCGACAGAAAATATGATAATAGAAACCCCCGCTATTATCATTATATAAATATGGTGGTGAAGTTTTGATGGTAAAACGGTGCACTCCAATTCCACTAATTGCACGTTCAACTCGTGCCGCCACCGCTTGATTGATTTATCAATCATAACGTTATCCAATAAAACCTACGCTTTTGATGGTAGTACGTATGGGAGAGATAACGGAGTAGCATAAAATCATCATATAACCTATTAATTTAGGTTATTTTCAGGATATAGTTCAGCTTGGTAGAACACCTACTTTGGGAGTAGGGGGCCGTAGGTTCAAATCCTGCTATCCTGACTGTTGAAATATAACTATAAAATCAAAAGAAAGAATAAAACAAACATGAGCGAAATCGCAAATCAACTTCAGATGTTTTTAACGCAAAATCAACCGTGGGGTTATATCACATTGTTATCTGTGGGTTATTTGCTAGGGTTTATTGTAAGATTTCTAGTTATGGAACTTTTAGGCACAAACAAAATTGCAAAACAACAAGAAAAAATCCTAACAGAACTAAGAGAAATGAACGGGTATCTCTCTGAAATCGCTTTAAATAGCGAAGAACGACCACGTAAACGTTGTGGTTGCGATAACGACCATATGTTTTATTACGAAACAGAATAATAAAAACGGTTTGACAACATAAAAAAGTTATGGTAAAATAAAAAACATAAGTGGTTGAGCAACAAGTAGCTCATCAGAAGACGCAAAAGTCGCAGTAGACCCTGCATAACTTGTACCAGGGACTTAGCGGAATTGGGTTAAAATCCTAATAACCACCTTTTAAGGAATTAAAATATGGATGCATTTATCTTAGTAAATTGATTCATCATATGCGTTTGGCGACACAATTGAAGAAGCAGAAAATACTTTTCTAGCTTTGAAGCAGTAAATAATAAGAAATACCCTAACAGCAATTTAAAAAACATACAAATGCAAAATGTAAATTAAATGGGTATTGTTATAAACATAGCGGGTTAGGTGTGGTACCTACCAACTCTCATAAGGTTTGGCTTTAGCGGTTCGATTCCGCTACTTCCCGAAAGGGATAACGTTATCCACTAGAACTTACGCTTTTCAGGAGTACGTACAGGAGAGATAACGCTTGCACATAAACCTGAAACATCTATATTAATTCTTTTCTGAATAGACTAAAGTTTTGAATTAATATAGATAAAATGGGGGCATAGTTTAATTTGGCTAAAACATTACTTTTGCAAAGTAAAAAATTCGGTTCAAAACCGAATGCCTCCACACCTGATAAATAGTATCCGAAATGTTAAAGACTTTTGCGGGGTATAAGATGCCTAACTGGTTATATGAAGTATTACACTATCCAGAGGACTATCAAGAATTAGGTTATATTCTAATTTTTGGAGGTTTGATAATGTTAATCATCGGAATTATATGGTGGTAATCTAGCTGTCGGTTAGCTAGGACGGTCTGTAAAATCGTTGCCTTCGGGATGCGTTGGTTCAACTCCAACTACCACCACTGAAAGGAATATATGAAAAATTTTTTAAGATTTAAAAAGCCTGATTGGTACTGCCAGCACTGCAACAGAACTTTTACAAC
>RXKA01000024.1 GCA_003962985.1 Pseudomonadota bacterium
TCTACTACAATGTCAAATTATTTCACTAAATTAATTCAACAACAAACAAACACAGCTCCACCTCAAATGCCCAATTAATACTGTAGCACAACGACTTAAACAACATTATACACAATACAAAAAAGTTACTAATTAGAGTAACTTTTTCAATAAATCAATATCGCAAAATATAAAATTAAGCACTAAACCTTAACAGAATGCTTACATTTTGGACAAATATGCTGCGTACCTTTAGTTTTAGTCGTATGTGTCATCATAACTTTATAATGACAAGCTGGACAACTTTCATCTATTGGTTCATATTTAAAGATAGTTTTACAATCTGGATAATTATTACAAGAATAGAACATTCCAAAACGCCCCTTCTTGGCAACAATCTTGCCTTTATTACATTCAGGACACGTTATCGCATGTTCCATTTCTGGAGCATTAATATTTTCAATATGCTTACACTTAGGATAGTTAGCACAAGAAATAAATTTACCAAATCGTCCATTACGAATTAATAACTGCCCACCATCTTTTGGACACACGCGATCAGGGATAACCTCAGGAGGTGCAATCTCTTCAGTATTACCATCTTTATCAACTTTACGCATATAGTCACAATCTGGATAACCTGAACAACCGATAAAGCGCCCATACTTACCAAATTTAGAAATTAGCGGTTTACCACATTTTGGACAATTCTCATCCAACGGCGTACTTGTTAACTCCATCCGTGAAATATTTTGCTTTTCCCCAACTACCGTTGATAGCTCCGTCCAGAACTCATCTAAGACAGGAAGCTTTCTTTGTTCACCAATTGCAATATTGTCCAAGGTATCTTCTAAATTAGCAGTAAAGCGTAAATCAACATATTTAGTTAAATGATTTGTTAAAAATTGGTTTACTACCATACCAACATCGGTTGGCATAAAACGCTTCTTATCCATCATCACATATTCACGTTTTTTTAACGTAGCAATAATAGATGCATATGTCGATGGACGACCAATACCTAGCTCTTCAAGAGTTTTCACTAATGATGCTTCAGTAAATCTTGGTTTAGGTTCTGTTTGATGAGCGGTGATTTCAATATTATCTACAGGTACAACTTCACCCTCGTTTAATTCAGGTAAACGTACTTCCTCATCTTCATTAACTGCATCTTCCACTAATTCTTGATACACTTTCATGAATCCATCAAAATTTACCATTACACCATTAACTCGGAATAGACCATCTTTTAATTGTATATCTACCGCAGTAGTATCCAAAATCGCTGGACTAACTTGGCTAGCTAATGTTCTACGCCAGATTAACTCATATAATTTATACTGATCAGGATTCAAAAAGGCTTTAACTTGAGCTGGAGTACGCAAAATTGAGGTTGGACGAATTGCCTCGTGTGCCTCTTGAGCATTTTTAGATTTACTAGTATATACATTTGGCTTGCTTGGTAAATAGCGTGCATCAAAGTTTTCACCAATATAGCTTCTAATTTCTTCAATTGCCAAACTAGATAGTTGAACCGAATCGGTACGCATATAAGTAATTAGACCTACGCTCTCGCTATTTAATTCTATACCCTCATACAGTGACTGAGCAATACGCATCGTTCTATCGGTAGTAAAACCTAGCTGACGAGCAGATTCAATTTGCAAGGTTGAAGTAATAAATGGCGCGTTTGGATTCTTTTTCTTTTGTTTTTTAGTAATTTTTTTAATTTGCGCTTCGGTAATACCTGCAAAGCTACTAACTATTTCTTTAGCTTGTGCGTTAGTTTTAATCGCTTTGCTATCAAGTTTTTTGTTCGCAAATTCAATTAACTTAGCTTTAAACTTGCTACGTCCCTTATGGCTATGCAAGTGAACACCAAAATAATCTTCTGGAACGAATTTTTTAATTTCATCTTCACGTTCACAAATTAAGCGTAGCGCTGGTGACTGCACTCTACCTGCAGATAAGCCTGGCTTAATCTTACGCCATAGTAATGGTGAAACATTAAAACCAATTAAATAATCAAGGGTTAACCGTGCTTGCTGTGCATCAACAAGATTATTATCTATCTGGCGTGGATGTTTAATCGCTTCAATAATTGCTGGTTTGGTAATTTCATTAAACGTTACACGCCCAATCTCACGCCCTGCAAATACAGAATTTTCACGCAAAATTTCTTCAATATGCCAAGCAATCGCTTCTCCTTCACGGTCTTGATCGCTTGCTAGATAAATAACATCACTTTTTTTTGCAGCCGCAATGATGTCATCAACATGTTTTTTATTTTTTGCAATAATTTGATATTTAGGTTTAAATTCATCCTTAACATCAATTGAACCATTTTTTTTGGGTAAATCACGGACGTGCCCAAATGAAGCCAAAACTTTAAATTCATTATCTAAATATTTACTGATGGTTTTTGCTTTTGCAGGAGACTCAACGATTAATAATTTATGCGCCATAAATAACTTTCATTTAGTGTATAGTACAATTAGCCGCCCAATACCATGGACTTTCTGGCAAATCAAATTTAATTAAACCTGGACGATAATTTTGTAAGTGGCTTACCAATCCATCAAGGATCTCACTAGCCTCGTCATTAACTAGTGGCCATTCTAAGAACAATTCCCCAATTCGATCAAACAGAATCTCGCGCTCAACATTACTAATTGATTTGCTAGACGCCAATTCTAATATATGTGTAACTACCTCTTTGGGCAAATATTGCTCTTCCCAATTACTTAAACTACGAATTGAATCGGGATTAATTTCTAACGTCGTACATTCATCAGCAATTGGCGCAAACCAAGCTAATGCTTGTCGAACTTCCTGCTCGGAAAAATTATACTCTGTTACTAACTCGCGAACTAGTGTATCTTGATTAAGATACAGAAGTTGATCTTTTTCTGTTGCAAACAGAAACTGGAGTACTTCTATCATTTAACTTACCTACTTAAATATTCTTTGGTAACGACCACCGCCACAATCAATAATTTGTTCATTTAATTCTAACTCTAGAAGCTTACCACATAATTCACTAAAGTCAATCTGCAATTTTGCACATAAGCTATCAACAGTAATCGGATCATCACCCATTGCATAAAGGACAGGATCATCAGTGGCAGATAATTGTTGGCTAATTGCATCATGACGAATCTGAATTTTAATTTCATCCAAAATATCATGTACATTCTCGCACAGTTTTGCACCAGATTTTATTAGTTTGTGACAGCCGCGTGCCATTGGATTATGAATTGAACCTGGGATCGCCAGTACTTCACGCCCCATTTCCAAGGCAAAATCAGCACTAATCATTGAGCCACCATCGATTGCGGATTCTACCACTAAACACGCAGAACTTAATCCAACCACGATTCGATTACGGCGCGGAAAGTTATTATTTATTGGCGGTGTACCCAATGGAAATTCACTAATAATTAATCCACGTTCACGAATTTGGTTAAACAACACTTTATTTGAGGCGGGATAAACTATGTCAATTCCCGTTCCAACTATCGCAATCGTAGAACCACCATGTGCAATACTCAATGCACCTTCATGAGCATAACGATCAATACCTGCGGCTAAACCACTCACGATAGTTAAATCATGCCCTGCCAAACTAGCTGCGAAATTACGCGCGTTATCAATACCTGTTTGCGTTGGATGCCTAGTTCCTACCATAGCAATCTTATTATTCTGTAGGAGCTCAATATTACCTTCGGCAAATAAAACCACTGGTGGTTGCGCTATTTGTGCCAAACTAAGTGGATAAACCTCATCTTTCAAAGTAATAATATGCCGATTTTCTGCATCTGCTTCCTGCCATGCTATTGCACGTGCTATTTCACTTTGATAATCATTAGCAAAAATAGCCTTAGCTACTCCCATACCAACAATACTACTGACTGTCAGCAAATCACTATGATAGAGATTTTCCAAAGTCTCAAAATGTTTGAGCAATTTCAAAAATTTGGCTGGTCCAACACCATAAGTAAAATATAAACGTAACCAATAACCTAGTTCATTATCCATCTTATTGACTCTTAATTCTGGCGTATAGCGGTATTTCTTTTACTGAATCAGTAACCAATGCAAACGATACTTTATCATAAGTCTTATATACTAATAATTCACCAATTGAAACTTCTGGAGCAACTAAATATTTAGGATCATCATTACTCGCAGTTGGATCTAAAAAACTATGACCATCAGTGATATTAAACACTGTGCCAACTTTTACCCCATCACGAATACCCTTATTAATGACTACCGAATTATTCTCACCAGTAGAGGTAAGCGAATCATACATCGCAATTATTTTACCATCCAACAGATATTCTGAACGTTGTGGAATAATTTCTGGTGGCATAATCGTAACTGCGGGAGCAACATGATCTAAAGGTACAACGGGATAAATAACCTTGGTTAACTCTAGATTACTAACTGTAGAAATTTGGGTCATCACGCCATCAGCATTATAACGATATTCAGTGCCTAACTTTTCATCGGTATCTGGATCCGTCAAGTCGCGAAACTTATTTATGACCATAACCTTATCACCAATTGTACCATTATAATTTTTCACATAAACACTATCACCAAGCGTGTAGTATAATCCACCTACTTTATCACCGCCAACTACAATTGGTAAATTATTCACATCAGTATCATCCAGTACCAATGGGTTTAATAGCACAGTCTTAATTCGCGCGGTCGGAATTGGCGTTTGTGTTTCTATATCTACCGTTCTAACTTCTGGTGATAGTCGTTGATAATAATTTCCTTTCTTACCTGCTAACGCTACTACTAGCATGTACTGATTATTAGCAACAGAAACCATCTTTAATCGATCACCTGGATATAATTTAGTTGCAGTAAGCTTACTAACGCCCAAAAACTGTGGCCATAAACTAAGCTTTTTTAGATACATGGTCGCAATTTTACTCACACTATCAGTTTTTTTAACTACGTATTCTTGTGGTGCATTTTTTTTAATCTCTAACTTAGAAACCCCAAGTGTTGCATTATTGCTAACATTAACAGACTGCTTTACAGTGTTATTCGCGACCGAGGCATCAGGTGAATCAGCAAATAAATTTAGGCAACTCATTGAAATGAATAGCGATACCAAAATTTTGTTTATCATTGCTAGCTCTTTCTTGTTAGAATATTTACCTTTGAATATGCTATTATATTAATAATACACGAAATTAGTTAAGGTTTTTACATATGTCACTATTAAATATATTACATTATCCAGATGAGAGACTTCACCTTAAAGCATCTGTAGTAACTGAATTTGATGCAAAATTGAAGCAATTAGTTGCCGATATGGCGGAAACCATGTACGATAGTAATGGTATCGGTTTGGCTGCAACGCAGGTTAATGTACAAAAAAGATTATTCATCACAGATTTAGCTAAAAATGATGAACCTAGTCAATTAACGGTTTATATCAACCCCGTCATTCGCAATAAAATTGGTGAAATCAAGGGCGAAGAGGGATGTTTATCAGTACCAGGGGTATTTGAGCCAGTTATACGTGCGGAACAGATTACAGTAGATTATCAGGATTTAGATGGCAAATTACATACCATTACTTGTAGCGGTTTAAAGGCTATTTGTATTCAACACGAAAACGATCACTTGGATGGAAAAGTATTTGTAGATTATTTATCTGGTCTTAAACAAAATTTCATCAAGAAAAAAATGAAAAAACTCTTTAAAAAATAATTATATGAAAATTCAAACTAAATATTTTGTCTATGCTGCGATTATTTACCTAATCACAGCTTATTTTTCATTAGGACATTTGCACCCTGATGAATATTACCAAATTCTAGAATTTGCAGCGTACAAATTACATTTAAATTCACCCAATGGTTTAACATGGGAATTTTATGAACAGATTCGCCCCACCATACAGGTATGGCCAGTCGTGTATTTGTATCAATTAATTGCTAACTTTACATTACCAAATCCTTTTTTTGTCGCATTCCTAACGAGAGTGTTTTCTGGAATACTTTCATTACTCGCAATTTATCTCTTTATTAAAACATTTATTAATCAACTAGATAGCGATCGTAAAAAACATTGGTTCATACTTTTAAGTATCTTTTCATGGCTCGCAGTTTTTAACAGTATTCGTTATTCATCTGAAAATATTTCAGGTAAACTATTTTTAATTGCATTATGCTTAATAATTTCATCGCATGGACGAAAATCATTCCTCAGCTATCTTGTTTACGGGATAATATTAGGACTTAGTTTTATCGTTCGCTATCAAACAGGATTTATGATTATTGGTTTTTTCATGTGGTTGGTTATTATCAATCGCACACCAATGAAATATTGTCTAGCTCTTGCAATAGGTGTCTTACTTGCAATCGGTCTGGGTTCTATCAGTGATTATTATTTCTATGGTAACTGGGTGTTTACACCTTGGCGCTATTTTGCCGCAAATATTCTACAAGGTAAAGCAGCTACTTTTAGCGAAGATCCATGGTATTTCTATTTATCAATTGCTGGTTTTGTACCTTATGGACCATTATTTATAGTGGCAAGCCTATATTTTATGTTGGCGTATCCTAAACATACTATGACATGGATTATGTTGCCATTTATTGTAGTTCATTTGATAATCTCACACAAAGAACCGCGATTTTTAACGCCGTTACTAAGCTTTATGCCATTAGTAATTTTGCTGAGTTTACAACATCTTGAACAAAAATATAACTGGCATTTAGGTAAAAAATTGATAGCTTTAAATACTGGGGCGTGGCGGTTTAACCTATTTGCAGTTGCCGTGGTGATGTTTTTTCCTTCTGCAATGCAAATTCGTATTAACGAATTATTGTACAAAAACTATTGGCAACCTACCGCCTTTAATTACATTACCGAAGGTGGGAATGTATTAGATTTTTATAAACATACTAATTTACGATTAATTCCAATTCAAGAACCGCATCAATTAGACTGTCATAACAATGAAAATTGTATTGTTGCACTAACCTGCCAAGAAACAGTAAAATATGGTGCACCAGCAGGAAAATTAATTTTCTCTGACTGTCCTAGTTGGATATTTAAGTTAAACTTTAATGGCTGGCTAGATCGCACAGCACTTTATAATATCTATGAAATGCATAGTATTGAAAGTAAGTAATTTTTGATAGGTAATTACATGAATATTAAACCAATTCTACGCCAACACCTTGATAGTTATGCTAACTTACTCGTTCGGCAAATCAAGAATTCTGGTTATGCGGGTGAATTTATTAGTGATGAACATATTTCACCATTAAATGAAACTAGATTATTATGTCAAACCCGTGGAATTTTCTTTCTTCTTGACTATGCAGTTATTACCAATAATGATGATTATATTGAGTTAGCAATTAAATTACATGAGACTATTCAAAGTAATTATTACTCACCGACCACGCAATCATGGACACAATTACCACTGTCGGTAGTTGAACAAAATATCAGCAAGGATAAGATGTTATATGAATATGCATTTGTGATTACTGCATTTGCTAAGTTATATGCAGTTACAAATGATGAAGCATTGCTAACATCAATTGATCAGGTGCGATTAATTATTGCCAAAGATTTTTATAATCCACACGCAAAATTTAGTTATCTAATTGATAAACAAAAAGGCGTTAACCAAAACGCATTAATGCATTTATTAGAAGCATATATTGAGTTAAATAGCGTTACTGAAAATTTACTTTATCGTCATGAACTTCAAGCATTGGCAGAGGATTTAATTCCATTGATCTATGACACGAACGCCCAATTAATTCGTGAATATAGTGGTCAAGCAGTGTTTGAACCTGGGCATAGTTTTGAATGGGCATCATTGATTCTTGAAGCACAGAGTAAAGGATTCTTGCCTTTAACCATCTTGAACCATCAAGAATTAGCGACTAGTGCTGAACGTCAAGGTATCAGCGCTAATAATATGGTACTTGCTGAATTAACATCAGATAAATTAGCGTCAGAAGTCTATCGTATTTGGCCATTGTTAGAGAGAATTCGTTATTATGCGATGACTAACGACTCAAAATTATCATTGGCACTTGAATCTTTAGTTAAGGTGTTTTTCTCAACACAAAACTTACCTTATGAATACGTGAATCAAGAGCTAGTACCAATGCAAGATCGTGTTAAGGCTACTACGGGATATCATATTATTAATTGTTATAAATATATATTAGGGTAATTATGCGCATCGTTTGTATTTCTGACACTCATAACCAATATCATGCATTAGATAATAAATTGCCTGCTGGAGATATAATTATCCATGCGGGTGATTTGGTTACCCATGGTACAGTTGAAGAGGTACAACAATTTATATCATGGTTTCAACAATTGCCATTCCAATATAAAATTTTTGTTGGTGGTAATCATGATGGCAGTCTAGAGCACAGTAGAAGTAAAATAAATATCCCTGACGATGTTATCTATCTTGAAAACTCGGTAGTCATGATTAATGGCGTAAAAATCTGGGGTTCTCCAGTTAGTCCACCCTACCGTAGCTTTGGTTTCATGTGGGATAACAAGCGTCGAGAAGAACTATACCAAACGATTCCTGATGATTGTCAAATTTTAATTAATCATAGCCCACCTCTTGGAACATTAGATCAAATCCTTGAAGGTTCGCATGTTGGTTGTCAATTCCTCGCACAACAAATTATTCGAGTGAAACCATCATTATTAATCTGTGGGCACATTCATGAATCTTATGGTTTTACAAACAAAGAAGGTACACTGTATGTCAATCCATCATTGATGACACGTAAGTATGACCCACAAAATCTGCCCATCGTTGTTGATTATGATGAGATAACCAACTCTTGCCAAATTGTTGCTAATCCATGGTAGCCAATTAATGTATGTTTGCAATGTTCTACTCGATGTACCACTTCGGTTAAGCTACAGCTATCTTAGTCAATCATTTCTACATAGCGGTAGTCGGGTCACCGTTAAATTTCGCAATAAACTACATATTGGGTTTATTGCCAGTTGTATAAACGCCAATCACTTTAATGAATACCCTCTGGATAAACTTAGTCCAATTATCGCAGTTAGTGAAAATCAATTTGCTCTTCCACAACAATTTATGTCCTTAGCAAAATTTACTAGTGATTATTACCATCACCCATTGAGTAGCACTGTTTTCGCTGGAATACCTGCATTATTAAAGAAACTAGCCGAACCAGTTATCACTGAAAATACAGATAATCATTATTATAAAATTAATCCAGTTAAATTTACCACACGTAGTCCACAGCTCTTAGAATTATATAATCAATTGCAGGATATAATCTTTAACGCCACCATCATGCGTAATTATTATGGCAAAAACCCTCGTCAATTAATTAAAAAATGGCTAGCCGACGGTATAATAAGTGGATGTCAAGCACCACATCCAGCGACAGAACATCATCCACTAACCTTAAATGATGAACAGCAAATCATCGTAGAACAAATTAGTCAACAATTAAATCAATTTAATGCAGGAATATTATATGGGGTGACTGGTAGTGGTAAAACTGAAGTATTTCTACACCTAATTAAGGAACTGTTATTAAAAAATCAGCAAATTCTAGTTTTGGTGCCTGAAATTAATCTAACACCCCAATTAGCGGCACGCTTCCAACAGCGCTTTCCATACGCACAAATTAAAATCTTAAATAGTGAGGTTACTGATAATCAACGTTTAGAAATCTGGCATTCTGCAACTAATGGTGCTTGTCAAATCATACTCGGTACACGCTTAGCTGTGTTTACACCATTCCAAAATCTCGGCATAATTATAGTCGATGAAGAACATGATGACTCATTCAAACAGAATGATGGTTTGCGTTACCATGCCCGTGATTTGGCGGTCTGGCGTGCCAAAACAATCCATATTCCAATTTTATTAGCTTCAGCAACACCATCTCTTGAGACATTATACAATTATAAGCAGGGAAAATATCAGCTCTATAAGTTAACACGGCGGGCAAAACCACAATCCTTACTACCAACCGTTGAACTAATCAACCTCCAGCATTATCCAACCAATTATGCGGGAATTAGTACTGTTGCACTAGAAGCATTACACAACTGTTTACATCGCAAAGAAATGGCACTGGTATTTATTAACCGCCGTGGCTATGCTCCAATTATTACCTGTTACGATTGTGGCTGGGTAAGCGAATGTCGTTATTGCTCCAGTAAAATGGTTTACCACCATAATAAGCAACAGCTAAAATGCCATCATTGTGGTTATCAGACAATTATTCCACCAGCATGTCCCAAGTGCCATAACCAATATCTGCATACCATTGGGCATGGAACCCAAAAACTAGAAGAATTTCTCCAACAGCATTTCCCAACAGCGAATACCGTTCGGGTGGATCGGGATACGACCAAAACCAAAAAAGCATGGGAACAATTATATAAGAAAATAGCTGATAATCAAGTAGATATCTTAGTTGGTACGCAAATGCTGGCTAAAGGACATGATTTTCCAAACTTAACCTTAGTCATCGGGCTTAATTTAGATAATGCATTATTTAGCTATGATTTTCGCGCGAGTGAAGATATGTTTAAAATGTTAACTCAAGTTACGGGACGAGCTGGGCGAGCAGAAAAATCTGGACAGGTATATTTACAGACAAATTATCCAGCACATCCTATTTACCAGTTTATTCAACAACATGACTTTAATGGTTTCATTAACTATATTTTACACGAGCGCCATCAAAATAAGTTACCACCATTTTGTCATCATGTATTAATCAGACTTAGTTCACTCAAAGAATCAGCACTCAAACAAGGACTACATGATTTACACCATATTAGTAAGGCGATACCCCATCAGCAAATTACATTATTTGCGGCGATTCCCGCGGTAATGTATAAATTACATAATCGCTATCGTGGACAAATGCTCATTAGCAGCCACAATCGTCAACTCCTTCACCAGTATTTGTCCAGTTTAGAGCAACAACTACATACCCTCCAAGGAGTCACCATCGCAATTGATGTTGATCCGCTGGAGGTGTAAGCACTAATAGCTACAGTTATCATTATGGTATAATTTACAACTTAATCAATGGACATAAATACAATGACGCAGCAAAATTCTAAGCCAATACTCTGGACAATCTTTCTTACCATTTTTATTGATATGCTAGGGATTGGAATTTTAATCCCAGTTTTTCCACTTTTGATTGTCCCATCTTCGCCATTTCGAGTAATTCCAGCCACATGGACAACTGGAGAAGGCTTTATCATGTTGGGGTGGCTAATGACGTGTTTTCCACTAGCACAGTTTCTCTGTGCACCAATTTTGGGGCAATTAGCTGACCGTTATGGGCGCAAAAAGATTTTGGCTCTCTCCATTGCAGGAACCTCAATCTCATACGCTGTCTTTGCAATCGGAATTATTACCAAAAACTTGCCACTTATGTTTATCTCGCGCGCATTAGATGGTGCCTTTGGAGGAAATGTTTCTGTTGCCCAAGCGGTGATTGGAGATATTAGCAAGCCACAAGACCGTGCCAAAAATTTTGGACTAATTGGAGTTGCATTTGGATTGGGGTTTATTATCGGTCCATTTATTGGAGGTAAACTCTCGGATGCTCATAGCGTAAGTTGGTTCAATGCTGCTACCCCATTTTGGTTCGCTGCCATTATTAGCTTCATCAATGTGATTTCAGTTCTAAAATTCTTACCCGAGACGCTTAAGGTACGGAGTAATCAACAACTTGACATAACTAAGCCATTAGGGAATATCATTAAAGCATTTACTTCAAATGGTCTGCAAAGCATAATCCCAAGCACATTCTTCTTTAATGCAGGGTTTACATTTTATACTACATTTTGGGGTGTGGTTTTAGCCGAGCAGTTTAATTTCAATGTCGGTAGTATTGGGAATTATTTCGCGTACATCGGCATCATGATAGTTCTAGCACAAGGTGTAGTAGTCAGAAGGCTATCAGATAAAATTGCAGATTTTACTATTTTAAGGTTTTCGCTGTTCGGTACAGCAATTTGCTTACTCTTTTATTATCTAATCCCGACTAGTCATCCAAATTTAGTCTATGTTTTGCCACCATTTATGGCTACTTGTAATGCACTAACCATGTCGTTTTCATCTGCATTAATAACCCGCGTTACACCTGCAAATATGCGTGGTGAAGCGATGGGAATAAATTCCAGCACCAATGCGCTTGCACAGGCTATTCCTGCTATTTTAGCAGGCTATATAGCTAGTCATAACGCCCGCTTACCAATCTTGGTTGGTAGCATGTGCATTTTTATCGGTGGCATGTTATTTTGGCTTATTTTTAAACCACAAGATTATGAAAACAACAATATGACTACTAAAGAGGTAAAATAAATTATGTTAATTAATACTCCATTAATCATACAAGCATTAATAATTCTGCTCTTCGCCCTGATTTCGCCAGGCCCTGATTTCTTTATGGTATTGCGAAACTCACTTACATTTGGTAAAAAAGCAGGATTTGCTTCGGCATTAGGGATTGCTACAGGATGCCTATTCTCTTTTACCCTAGTCTTACTGGGTTTAGAAATTTTATTCAAATACCCTATTATTAAAGCTAGTATGAGTATTTTATGTGGACTTTACCTTATCTATTTGGGATTTCTGAGTCTTTCGAGTAAAGCGCGTCATAAACATGTCAACTATAATCAAGAGCAAAGTGCACCATTTAGTGTTTATTTTCGCAACGGTTTACTAACCAATATTTTAAACCCTAAACTCTACACTTTATGTACTGCAATTATGGCATTTGTCGAACAAAAACATCCATCAGTACTCACCAACATCATCATAGTAATCGGACAAGGCATTATGACATTGATTTGGTTTGTATTTGTTAGTAGAATCTTTAGTAGCGCCAAAGTCCAAGATGCTTATTTCAAACGGGAGGTGTGGATTAACCGTTTATTAGGTTTTGTGTTGATTATAGTAGGTAGCAGAGTCATGTTTGGTTAAACATTACATTTTTAAAGTAAAAACAACAATAAAATAGTTGAAAATCCTTAGTAAAGGCTGTATAATCGGCAGGATACTATTACAAAATAATAATTGAGTTTAACCTATGTTACGTGATGATCTTTGTAAATACTTAAATAATCTATTACAACCAAGCAATTATAGAGACTATTGTCCTAATGGCTTGCAAATAGAAGGTAAGCATCTCGTTCAAAAAGTCGCATGTGGTGTGTCACTAAATCAAACATTAATTGATTATGCAATTGCAAATTCAGTTGATACGATAGTAGTCCATCATGGTATTTTCTGGAACAAATCGTCATACCCAATCGTAGGTATAAAACATAAGCGGATATCGGCATTAATTAAACATGACATCAACCTAATTGCGTATCATTTACCGTTAGACTGTCATCCTAGCTTAGGCAATAATGCACAATTAGCGCAATTATTACAATTAAATATTGAGGGACAGACGGGAGACCAAAACCTAATTTGGTATGGTACTTTAGCACAACAAACAAAAGCTATTGAGTTTCAAAAGTTTTACAATGAGAAAACTGAGCATCAATCACTATTGCAAGGCAATCATGATCAAATTATTAATCGTATTGCGTGGTGTACTGGTGGTGCTGATAGTTTATTTGAAAAAGCTATCGCATTGGGTGTAGATTGCTTTATCAGCGGAGAAATTAGCGAACCAATTAAATCTTTAGCAGAGGAAAGTGGTGTCGCTTATTTAGCTGGTGGTCATTATGTTACTGAACGTTATGGAATAAAGGCGCTATGTAACCACCTACAAGAAATTGGGATAAATAGTCAGTTTGTTGAAATTTATAATCAAGTATAAAAATAAAATCAATTACTTGCTCTAATAATATTATTGATATATTGAAATAAATGGGGAGATATTTTTTTTATGCAATCCAAGCCCTCACATAAAACTATTCGTGATATCGCAGAATTAGCTGGTGTTTCTCTAATGACTGTGTCGCGTGTAATCAATAATAGTCCATTAGTTCGCGAAAGTACACGTGAAAAAGTAATGGCAATTATTGAAGAACAAAAATTTAAAGTTAATATTACCGCACGCAGTTTGGTGTCACAAAAAACTTATACCATTGGTGTATTCTTCTCAACCATTGAGCATAAGGTTTCTGATAGTTTTACCATGCAATGTTTACGCGAGATTTATAATACCTTAGCCCCTGGCTATAATATGGTGGTAAAAGACTTTTCTCAAGGCTTATATGAATACAATCCTTCGCGTACAGATGGTATAATTTTCATCAGTATGCAAGAATCTGATGATGAATTCATTAGCCTGATTCAGCAAGAAAACCCAAAGATCGTAGTAATTAATCGGCGGACAAGTATTCCTAATATCATCAATATTACTATTGATGAAGAAGCGGGCGCTAAAGCAGCGGTTGAGTTGCTGATACGAAAAGGTTATAAGAATATTGGTTTGATTAATGGACAACCTAATATACAAGCTAATATTGATCGTGCCAATGGTTATTATCAAGCACTTCAAGAGGCAAGACTGCCTGTAAATGCCGCTCGGATTTATAATGGTTCATTTAACTTTGAAGGTGGTTATCTAATGATGACTCGCTTGTTACAAAACACACCAGATGTTGATGCCGTATTCTGTGCTAATGATGAAATAGCGGTTGGAGCATTAAAAGCACTCGAAGAGCGTGGACTAAAAGGAAAAATAGCTATTGTTGGATTCAATGATAGCGAGATTGGACGTTATACTACACCACCACTTACCACTGTTCATAAGCCAGTTGATGAAATGGCAAGACAAGGTTGTAAAGCGTTGTTTGATCTTATCAATGGTAAGGAACACTCCGAGTTACGTCATGTTCTACCAACCGAATTAGTGATTCGCAAGTCAGCTACTAAAAAAATTGATTAATCGATTTAATCCACAGATAGGTGTGACAAAAATCATACCTATCTGGAATTAACTTACTTAATTTACTATCCCATCACTGGTTTCAATTGACGCAAAATTACGCAACATTTCTAATGATATATCATGAAATGTTTTACTGCGTCCAGCACAACAATCGCCAATTACATGGGGTTTATAGCCACGATCATGTGCATCACGGGTACAAGACTGGATTGCAATTTCAGTTGCGACCCCAGTTATATACAAATCATTAATGTGATATTTACGTAGTACGTGCTCCAAATTTGTCCCATGAAACGGATTTACCGCATTTTTGGTAATAATTAGTTCACCTGCTTGGTAATTAAGCTCAGACAAAATGGCGCTTCCCCAAGTATTACGCTGGAGCTTCTGATTAATTTTTGCTGGAGTGAAAATTGGTGAATCCAATGCCTCTTTATATTCAGGATCAAATGCCACTACTATCCAAATAATTAACCAGTTTTCTTTACGTGCATGAACTAATAATTTATTCACGCGCTCAATAATATTATTCTCCGCAATCATAACCGCACAACCATGCGGATTTACTTGTGGGTTACAAATATCATTAATGTAATCAATTAAAAGTAATGCCTTATTCATAATGTGATCCTTTATTATCAATACAATTACTCATACGATATTCTAACACTTGTAGTACAAATCAGATAAAATTCCTTCTTTAGCGGTGGAGAATATATGTTACAACTCAAAAACCTAACTTTGGCTTATGGACCCAAGATACTAATTCAAGATACAACCTTACAACTATATAAAGGGCAACACGTTGGATTGGTTGGAAAAAATGGCTGTGGGAAAACCTCATTATTTAAATTAATTTTAGGGCAAAACCATCCTGAAAAAGGCGACTTTGAATTACCTAAAAATACTCTCATAAGTTATATTGAACAGGAAATTACTGCTGTTGAAACTCCACTTATTGAATATGTATTATCTGCACACCATATCTATAGTGAAGGTCATACCGACTTACCCGCATATTATCAATTACAACCAAATGCTGAAAAACTGTTGGTGAATTTAGGTTTTCAAAATCATGAACTAGAAAAGCCTCTTAAAGAGTTTTCAGGCGGCTGGCAGATGCGCGCTAATTTAGCTAAAGCATTATTCTGTCCAAGCGACTTACTCCTTCTTGATGAGCCCACCAATCATTTGGATATTGAAACGGTAATGTGGTTGGAATTATGGCTAAAAAGCTATCAAGGACTAGCATTAATAATCTCACATGATCGTGAGTTCTTGGATAACGTCACATCTCATACTGTGCATATTATTAATCAGCAAGCAACTCTTTATTCTGGTAACTATACAAATTTTGAACATACCAGAGCTGAACAATTAGAGCAACAACATAAAGTTGAAGAACGAACTAAAGCAAAAATTGCACATTTACAATCCTTTGTCGACCGCTTCAAAGCCAAAGCCACCAAAGCAAAACAGGCACAAAGCCGCATGAAAATGATTGAAAAATTACAATTCTCTCCAACCATGTTTAGTGATCATAATTATTCGATTGAATTCTTTACCCCAGAAGTCACACCCAATTTGTTAGTTACCATCATTGATGGTAAAATTGGTTATCCAGATAAAGAATTAATTAACGATGTAAAACTACAAATATTTGCCCATGATAGAATCGGATTATTAGGTAAAAATGGGCGGGGTAAAACTAGTCTTATAAAAGCAATAATAGACAATAGCAGTCTACTATCTGGTAGTGTTGAAATGAGCCAAAAGATAAAAATCGGCTACTTTGCACAACAGACCATTGATATGCTTGATGATAATGAAACACCATTTCATCTAATTCATAATACCGATAAAAAAATGACACATCAGGAGATTTATAATTATCTAGGACGATTTGGTTTTGCGTCAGATGTTTCACAAAACACTGTTGTCAATTTCTCAGGTGGTGAAAAGGCGCGTTTAATATTAGCTGCTATCATATTAACTAAACCCAATATTTTGTTTCTTGATGAGCCAACCAACCACCTAGATATGACAATGCGTGAGGAATTAGCAACGGCATTACAAGACTTTGATGGTGCTGTAATTTTGGTTTCGCATGATAAGTTTCTCTTACAAAGTGTAGTCGATGACTTCTACCTCGTAGATAAACAACAATTAACCCACTTCTCTGGATCATTAGATGATTATCACGAATATCTATTACAAGAGGATAATGAAACCAATAAGAAAGTAAGTAAACCATCACAAACGGAAGTAAAGAAAGCAGATGTTGCAAATGTTTTTAAGCAAGCAACGCAATTGAAGCATAGAATAGCTCAAGCCGAAAAAGAATTAGCAAGTTTAAATAAGAAGCTAGATAAGCTTAATCAAGATTTAGGTCTTGCCAATTCAACAAATGACTTTGTCAAACTTGGACAAATTGATCAAGCAATACAAGAAACTAAAGCATTAATTGAGGTGCAAGAAGAACAGTGGTTGGAATATAGCGAAGAATTAAGCAATTTATAGCGTAAGGATGGCACAGCATTATCCCAATGCCGTGACGCATCCACTAAATAATGTATTCTCCGTTCAGCGGAGGGAAAGGTTCTGGTACATTCTTCTCATTTAAAGCATGAACTAAATTTATTTCAATCCGACGCGAAATAGATAAGATGGGAACTGTCATTGCCCCCTTTTCAAATGGATTCATTAGTTCTAATCCATTAAGATGAATCACGTTGAATACAAATCCCATTAACCACCCTAATAAAATGGATGGCGACCCAACCGCATGAGAGGTTGAAAGAGTAATCAATGCGATGAATAGCCACAGTGATAAATAGGTGAAATGAAGATATGTCACAGGAAATGGCGTACCGTTAATCCGTTCAGATTTACCCAATCCATCACAAAAATTTTGCAATAGTTGATTCAAACCCGCAAAGGCAAAGTCATTTATTTTACCCGTGGTATGTAGCATCGCCAAATCATGTGCCTGTAAATTTAATAATGCATTTGGTAAGTGCTCATTAGGATTTAAAAGTTTAAGATCTTCTGCTGATAAGTATTGCATATATAGTTTGTCCTCACTATCACTACGCAATGATGCAACTGTTGCATACAAAAATGCAATATGACGGTAAATCATACGCTTATTTAATAACGAATCTGGGCTATATGCCAATAAACTGCGTGCCCACGAACGAGAATCATTAACTAAACCACCCCAAATTATTCGCGCTTCCCACCAGCGACCATATGCTTGATTGTTATTAAAACCGATGAAGAACGCAATCGCAGTACCCATCAATGCTGGAAATGCAATTGGCAACGAAAAGCCTGTAAATACGTATGAATCCAAAATATATACCAAAGTACAGAATGCAATCATTGCCAAATCAACTTTCCAAGTAATAGCAATAATTTGATGCAAACTTAATTTTTTATTTATTAACATTAATATTCCCTATTATTACACCAATAGATTGATATTATATAGCAATATGTATCATTTAAACTAAATAAGTCTTGAATAGACAAAATTAATTGTTGATTACAATTAATCTTTAGACATCATAATCCTGATAATCACAGCAAAAGAAAATATAGTTATCATGCTATAAGTATGTCTAGTCGAAAAACTAGACCTACTCGTAATTATTTGGTTGCTTGCGGAAAATTCTGTGGTACAGGTAACCCACGAGCAGCTAACATTGAATTTAATTGAGCAGGATCATCGGTAATGATTCCATCCACACCCCAATCAATTAGTTTACTAACAACCGCAGGATCAAATGCGCCACCTGAATGCTCTGGCCATGTCCAGACTACGACTTTAAGACCTAAACGATGTGCCTCATCCAAATCTGCTTTAGTTAAACTTACATCCTCTGGTTCATAGCATGAACCGCCCAAAGCTTTCACCATTTGTGGTAATGAATTATGATAATCCTTTAATAACTTACCGCCACTCCACAAACCTGCTTGTTTAACATCATTGGTTTGCATTCGTTCGATATCATCATAGCCAACCAAAAATGCTAATTTAACATGTGGATTAAGTTTATGTAACTCATAAAGAGGTTGCCAATCAAAGGATTGAATCTCAGCACGACCAACCAAATCATTTTTAACTAAGAACTCATTAACCTTTTTCGCAAACTCTTTTGGTGATACCGTCCAATCAGGGTGCGTTGGATCATTCTTAATTTCAATTTGGAAATTCACTTTTTTATCAGTCAATTTATTTACATACGTCACTACTTCTTGTAAAGTTGGCATCTTTGTACCATCAACAGCATATTGTAATGGGAAATACTTCGCATATGAACTATCTGGATTAATTCGTCCAGCATCATATTCTTGTAACTGCTTCAAAGTCAAATTTTTGACTAAGTAGGGTTGAATATTTTTATCAATCCCACCAGAAGCACTTTCCAAAGAGCTATAAAGATCCTGTTTATTTTTTGCCAAAAACTTACCATCTTTACGCAGGATATCTGGATTTAACCAAATATCATGGTCAACTAAAATTACCCCATCTTTAGTAATACCGATATCCATATCAACCCAATTGGTACCAACTGCTAATCCTGTTTTATAAGCAGGCAATGTATTTTCAGGTGAAAAACTACGTGCTCCTCGATGTGCATATACCTCTACATATTTAGGTTTGTCAATCGAATGCGGAACTCCCGCATCAATTACCATTGATGAACTATCGGCAGCTGCACTAACCACATATCCTAAAGTTAATAAACTCAGTAATAATCTACGCATATTTAGTCCTTATCTAAAACCATAGCAAAATGATTAAGTATTCCATATGAGATGATAATACTAACATAACTCATATAATTACCTAAAATAAAAGATTGAGTAACTTGAATAATAATATTTTTCATTTAGCATCAATTAGATAATTGCAGATACACTTGATAAATTTTACATAAAATAAGACCAAAAGCCAATCATGATGTGAGTGCTAAGATGTAATACTAGCAGAATAAATCATGATAAAATGTTATAATTAAAACTATAGTAACTTTAAAAGTTAGGAATTTAAGATGAAAAAATTGATTGGTATAATTCTCGCCATGCTAAGTAGCGTATGCATGGCACAACCCAATAGTCTAGAAAGCAATATCAACGTTACGGTTATCAATAACTTTCAGGCAGAAAGCTATCTTGGCGATTGGTATGAAATAGCACGGATTCCATTCTACTTTGAAGACCACTGCCTTGCGCCTGTCAAAGCTAATTATAAAATTGATGGTGAAAACATTGCCGTTACTAACTCATGTATGACTAAAGAAAATAAACTCGATACCGCTCACGGAATGGCATATTTTACAGAAACAGACTCTAAAATCGCTAAATTGGAAGTAACTTTTGTCCCATCATGGCTAAGATTTACACATATTGGACGGGGTGATTATTGGGTTCTGTATACAGATTACCAATATTCACTAGTTGGTAGCCCGAATCATCGCTACTTATGGATACTCTCACGGAGCGAAACACCAGATCAGACAACGATTCACAAATTGCTCGATATTGCTAGTCAACAAGGTTTTGATATCACAAAACTCCACTTTAATTATCCGAATCTAGAATCTATGACTAGTGTTCCGACCAAATAATTCTGATTAATCATATTGGAAATTATATTGAATAAAAACTACCACTAAGAAACTAGCGGTAGTTTTTTTTATAGCTGACAGGTGTACTATTGAATACTTGCTGTTGAAACAAAGTAACTTAGGACACAAATTTTAACTCAAGACATCAATTCATGATCCGTTAGGGATGTTAAAACAGTCACCACGATTTATTGCACTAAGTTACAACGTGTTTTTTTACTATCAATTGCTTTAGGTGCTTGTGAACTAGAATTAATATCAACACTAAAATTATGCTGGATTTGTGCTACCAAACCAGACTTTTGTCCATCCTCATATTTATCACAGTTGTCACTACTCGCAACTATATCGTCCATATTTTTCCAATAGCTAATAATTCCATCATCTAGTTTTAATGGTTCTTCATAAGAGGTACTAAAAATCAAATTATGCGAACCCAGATCGTATACTAAAATATCACGAAAATTCGTACCTGTACCACGATCGATAATTAATTTATCTTTATATTTACCTTTAAAATAACTTGCTTCACCGCTATCAACTAACCAGCTAGAATCCGACTCCCAAGCACAACTAGCATTAGGATCATTTTTAACTAAAATATGTTCACCAGGTAAATCATCATCCACTTGTGTGATAATTGTAACATCTGAATAACGTAAACATTTTTCTGATGGAATTTGTGAGATTTTCTTCACAGAATCAGTACCAGATAGCATCCCACTAAAGCTATCTGCATAAGTATAGCCAACTGCCAAACCCAAAATAATCATAACAACTTTTTTCATTTTTGCCTTCCTAAATAAATTGATTACCCTGCAATTCCAGGAAATAATGCACGCAACCCTATTGCAATAAATTGTACCCCTAATGTCAATGTAAATAAACCAACAATACGTGTTAGTATACTCATCCCCACATGACCAAGTATCCTAAGCAAGCGACCAGAATAACGAAAAACTAAGTAATTTATCGCTGACTGTACCAAGATTGCAGCGACCAATTGCCAATATAATGGACGATTATCACCAATTGTTGACTCCAAGATAACAATAGTTGAAAATGTTCCAGCCCCTGTTGTTAAGGGAATCGCAATCGGAATAATCGCTGTCGAAATCACTGATGAATAATTAAGTGCGCGATTATTACTCCCAAATTCATCTTCTGGTTTATTACGTGCATGCACCATGTCCAAGCCAAGAATGAATAGAATAACACCACCAGCCACACGAAATGAATCAAGGGATACATTAAGAAACTTTAATAATTCTTCACCCAGCAGCAATGCCACCAACATAATACAGAGTGACGCAATTGTCGCAATTTTACTTAGGCGTAACTGGTTTTCTTGCGGTAAGCGCTCCGCTAACTGTAAGAAATTTCCCAGCGACTTAAAGTTATTCGCAACGGCAAAGATTGAAATTAACATCAACTGAAAGTTAAGTTCATGTGACATCTAATTACTGCTTTACAAAATTATTACTATAATTATCCAAACGAGTAGATAAAAAGCAGCTTATATTTGCTGCTTCTTATTTACATCCCTGGCATTAGTCCTTTTAGACCTTTCATCATTTTCATCATGCCACCGCCACTAAATTTTTTCATCATCGTACTTACTTGTTCATATTGCTTGAGCAATTGATTCACTTCTTGTACTGTTGTACCAGAGCCTAATGCAATCCGACGCTTACGTGATGCTTTTAAAATCTCGGGTTTTTGGCGCTCTTTCTCGGTCATTGAATCAATAATCGCAATATTTTTCTTGATGAATTTATCGTTGATTACAGAAGGTGCTTTTTCCGCTAATTGCCCAGGTAATTTGTCAAGAATTTTAGTCATTCCACCCATATTATTCATCTGTTCAAACTGCATTTTGAAATCATTAAGATTAAAGCCCTTGCCTTTTTTCACTTTCTCCATTAATTTCTTGGCTTCGGCTTCATCGACATTACCTTTAACTTCATCAATTAAAGATAAAATATCACCCATTCCCAAAATACGTGATGCCATACGGTCTGGATAGAATGGCTCTAAACCATTTACTTTCTCAGATACCCCGATAAATTTAATTGGCTTACCAGTTACATGACGAATCGATAATGCCGCACCACCACGTGAGTCACCATCCATTTTAGTTAAAATCACACCCGTTAGCGGTAGCGTTTCGTTAAATGCCTTAGCGGTATTAACTGCATCTTGACCCAACATCGCATCCACAACAAAGAGAGTCTCAACTGGATTCACCGCTTGATGAAGTTCTTTGATTTCATTCATCATAAATTCATCGACAGTCAAGCGTCCAGCCGTATCAACGATTAAAACATCAAAATAATGTTTTCTGGCATAATCTAGCGCATCAAGTGCAATTTGTTTAGGTTTCTGATCTGGCGTTGATGGGAAACACTCAATTGCCAAACTTTTTGCAAGTGTCTTTAATTGCTCAATTGCGGCAGGACGATACACATCACTACTTACCACCAAAACTTTTTTCTTCTCAACTTCTTTTAGGCGTTTAGCTAATTTACCAACGGTAGTTGTTTTACCCGCACCTTGCAAACCTGCCATCAAAATAACCGCAGGTGGTACAGCATTTAAAGCTAATTGATCATTAAATTCACCCATTAACTTAGTTAGTTTTTGATTAACCACATCAATCAATGCTTGCCCTGGCGTTAGGCTACCAATAACTTTTTCACCTAGCGCTTCTTCACGCACTTCTTCAATAAACTGTTTAACTACTGGTAAAGCAACATCCGCTTCCAGCATTGCAATCCGTATCTCACGTAATGCATCTTTAATATTCGATTCAGTTAAACGCGAATTACCTGATAAGGTTTTTACAACACCTGATAACCGCGAAGATAAATTTTCAAACATATCATTCTTTTCCACAAATCATTTTAAGGTCATATTTTATCATGTAACGCCTAATAACAAACAGTACATGATAAACCATCAAGATAAAATTGTTATTTCCTAACTATAATGCTCTAGTCGTTCATACCAATATCAATCGAGCAATTGTTAATTATTTTAATTTTTGTACATGTATATTTAAGGTTGTTGATTCATTGGTGATTAAAATATCATCTTCTTGAATCGTCGCGCTAATCTTCATACCACGTGCACACAGCGCTGCCAACGCTGCACTCTCTTCTTCGCTGATATTGAAGACATTAACATTATCATATTCAGCAATATTTAACTTGTTCCACCATAAATCGGCAACACGACCGCCATAACTATAGATAACCACACGCTCTGAACGAATCGCGGCTTTACGAATTAACTTCTCATCAGGCAAACCGACACTAATCCATAATCCGATTTGCTCATTATGATCGCGCTCCCACAAATCTGCACAATTTTGATCACTAATGCTATCGGCAAAACTCAAGTTATCACTCGCATTTAACGTAAAAGCCAATAACCTAACCATCATCCGCTCATCGGTTTCTGAAGGGTGCTGTGCAATCGTTAATAAATGATCCTGATAATAATGTCGATTCATATCGGCAATCTGAATACTTGCCTTAAATACCCGTGGCTTAATTGCCATTTTGTTTACCTTATAAAATTATTTTGGTGATTCATCAATCGTATCTTCATCAATGTACAACATACGTTTCAATTGTTTAATCGTCGCTGCAAACCAAAAAAGATTGGCAAATACACTAATACTCAATGCGATTAGGTAAAACTCTTTATTTTGCCCAGCACCATGCTCAAAAAAAGCATCACTAACAACCAATGCGCAGATAAAGAGAATCGTACCGTAAATAACATATCGCCATTCTTTTTTGATACTCAAGTAAATTATAACTCCTACTTGAATAACACTTGCCAATGGTTGAAATAATAATGTTCCTGCCGTATACAGCACCAGAAGTAAATTTAATTTTGTGGTGATTCCAATATTATTTGCCATTTACTATCCTACTCTTATTAATTTATTATTCTTACCATCACGTAAGACATCGTTATTTTATACTAAATTAACCGTTACTTATTCAAAAAACATTAATACTATTGACAGTATTAATAACACACCCATAGTAAGATTAAAGCGTTTCATATGAGCTGGATTATGTAAATATTTACTTAATGCCGCACCACCAACTAACCACGTTCCGACACTTGGAATCCCAACCAAAAAATAGATTCCCGAAATTAACAATACTTGTTGCAACATATTGCCTGTAACTGTAGTATAGGTTGCTACCGAACCAATCGCCATGATCCATGCTTTTGGATTTATCCATTGAAACAATAGAGCTTGAATCAGCGTCAAGGGTTTTGCCTGACCTTTTACTTTGGCTAAATGAGGATCCGCCAAGATAGTCTTCATTGCAAGATACAACATATAGGCTGCACCAAAATATTTAATAATCTCATGAAGTAATGGATAACGAGTAAATATCTCACCAAGACCAATCCCTACCAGAATTATCATAGCCGAGAAGCCAAACAAAATCCCTAAATAATGTGGCATAGATAACTTAATACCAAATTTTACACCTGAGAGCATAATCATTAAATTATTCGGACCAGGGGTTACCGAAGTTGAAAAACAAAAAATCAACAAAGCCAAGAAAAAACTCATATTTATCCCTAAAATCTTACATCATACTTATATTAATCAATTCTAACCAATTTTACTACCAAGTTCAATCGGCATATCCACGCTAATTAATTTAGTGCCAAACGAACTTGATAATGCACCCAGAACTAAAACCTCTGATTTTATCCCTGCGACACGTTTCGGTATCAAATTCATAACGCATACCACGTGCTTATCCAATAAATCATCAAGCTGGTAATTAGCCGTTAACTGAGCCGAACTAATCTTTATCCCGAATGTACCAAAATCAATTTTTAGAATATATGCTGGCACCTTCGCCTTATGATTTGGCTCAACGGCAATTATTTTACCCACACGCATTTCAATCTTTGTAAAATCACTAAATTCTACTGGTGTCAACATGAATTGATTCCTTATTTAATTATTGATAAATCAATGTTCTTCTATAATAACAGATGATTGACATCGTTGATAGTTCAGGCAAGATGCTTTAATTTTTTCCAGCAACACATTCAGTGAGTTACACTCTAAATTGGCATGCTTGCCGACCCATAATGCCATATAATTAGTTAATAAATTATCTCGAGCATATTTACGTAATCTACTTGTTGCATAATGCTGAATAGGAAACGTATAATTCAGAGTATTAACAAGCTCACTCATCAATAAATTAGTTACACCTCGTGCATATTGACCTGTTATATCCTTAGTAAAGCTAGTATTAGTACATTTACAAATATACTCTTTCACGGTATGAGGTAGACCACTAGTCTCAGTTAACATAAACAGACTACCTAACTGGATAAGTTGTGCTCCTGCAGATAAAAATTTGGGAATATCATTGATCCCAATTCCACCCGCAACAATCAACGGGACACCCAAATCTAATCTGTTAACACTATCCAACAACTCCAGAGTACTTAAACGACCACATTGATTAGTTAGAAAATATCCTTGATGTCCTCCTGCCTCTTGTCCCTGTAAAATCAATCCATCCGCACCATTGGCAATACAGAATCTAGCCTCAGCAGGCGAAGTCACTGTAGCTAAAATGATAATATTCTTAGCTTTAAGCTTAGTAACTATTTCAGAATTAAAGAAACCAAATGTTGTACTAACATACCTCACCTGCATCGCAATCAATAAATCAACATAATCCATAAGTGGCACTGAAGCTGGATAAATAAAGCTATCTTCATCAGGAAGTCCTAATTTAACTTCTATATTACGTACTGCATGTGGTTTCGCCAATTTTTCAGTAACAGGATGGTCAGGCTCGATAAAAATATTTACTATAAAATCATTACTCGTTAACCGCTGTGTTTCCTTAATAAACGTACGAAGATTAGTTAATGTCAAATATCCACTAGGGATACTACCCATCATACCTGAGTTACAGATATCTGCTACCATTTGCGGTGTAACAATATTACCTGCCATTGGCGCTTGAATAATTGGATAAATTAACTGATTAAATATAATAACATCCTTATTACATAACAGTAACTAAGCCACTTAATTGCACTTTACCAGCCATATAATGCACAATTAACTCGCAGTTATTGTCCAAGTTTGACCCCTGATGTACAATAACGTCACGTCCCAAATACGCACATAGCGCACTAGCTGCTACTCCAGTTGCAGCATCTTCATTCATGGCTACTAGATGATTAAAACTACGTGCATAAATAAATTGTTGTTCCCGATAATACACGTACAAGCCATTGACGTTATTTTGCTGACCCCAATTATTGATAGATAATAAATCTGGATTAAGCGTAATTAATTGCTCTTTAGATGCCAATTCTATTAATAATTTCGGACTTCCCACCGATGCGACCGCAGCATCTAGCACATTATTCTTCGATAAATTCAATATTTCACATGCATAAGCGTTATATTTAATTGCAGTATCAATAAATTCACATTCTAGTTCAAGGAAAACATTTTGCGCAACTTTTCTAGCAACGATACATTTACCTATAGAGGTAATCATTGTAATTTGGCTAATTGATAAATAATGGTCAAAAAACCATTTGGCGGCAGCTAATGCACCGTGTAAACATAGCACTTTAACGGCATCAGAATAATAAAAGGATACTTTTATCGAATCAATGGTAACATCATCAATAAATACACATACCGGTAAATTTACATTACGAGCAAAATTTTGTCGTTCGGACACACTATCATTATTATCAATTACTACCAGCGCTATATTACCTGAAGCATGATTGCGTCCAAAACACTTATATTGATGAATCTGCATATCTTCTCTTATTCACATCAGCCAAATTTTTAACTGAATTAATTAACTACGCAACGCACTTGGCAACGCAAATGTCATATGTTCTTCCACCACATTGAGAGTATCTGTCGCCGTGAAGCCATACGATTGCAATTTGTTAATCACACCTTCGACTAATACCTCAGGTGCTGATGCCCCAGCAGTTAGACCAATACTGGTAACATCTTCTAACCATTCACCTTGAATCTCATAGTCAAAATCAATTAAATACGATTTAACACCCAGATTTTCAGCTAACTCTTTCAGCCGATTAGAATTTGAGCTATTTTTACTACCAATCACCAAAACTGCATCACATACCTTGGCTAGTTCTTTAACTGCATCCTGACGATTTTGCGTAGCATAGCAAATATCTTCATTTTTGGGTAAGCGTAAATTAGGGTAAGTTGCTTTGAGTTTCGCAATAATTGACTTGGTTTCATCAACGGATAAGGTCGTTTGAGTTACCACCGCAATTTTTTCAGCATCGCGTGCAATTGGCAAATTATCAACATCTATCTCATTCTCAATTAGATGAATTCCACCGTCAACTTGCCCCATTGTCCCTTCAACCTCAGGATGTCCCTTATGTCCAATCATGATAATCTCGTATTGGTTACGGTGTAGGTTTTTTAGTTCAACATGAACTTTGCTAACCAATGGACAAGTTGCATCAAAAATCATGGTTAGGTTTTTAGCTTCGGCTTCTTGACGCACCGATAATGGTACCCCATGCGCAGAATAAATTAAAATCGCACCCTCAGGGACATCGCGAATTTCTTCAATAAAAATTGCACCACGCTCTTTTAATCCATCAACAACATATTTATTATGCACTACTTCATGACGTACATACACCGGAGCACCATATTTTTCTAGAGCTTTTTCAACAATTGTAATCGCACGATCAACACCCGCACAAAACCCACGCGGATTCGCTAATATAATTCTTTTATTTTGCATAGTAATAAATCATCCATAAACTAATTAGCAATTAGCCAACAAATAGCCATTAAAAATAGTAAGTTTCAATACATATGATTATATCATAGTACACTAGTTTTTTATGTTTGCTTAACCTGATAGTCAACAAATTATCACCAAATCATTTAGAAATTAGACAACAAAAAATACCGCCATATAATAATCCTAACACTTTGATAAATACAATAATAATTTAAACAGTCATTATATAGATAGTACGTGTCCAAATTCTACGGAATGGCAGACCAAAAGAAGCAATATAACTTGTCAAAACAAAACTAATGCTAAGTCCAATGTTACTTTTTCACATAACTGTAGCATTGACAAAAATGTCTATTGTAGAAATATCTATAATCGTGGATAATAATGACAAATCTTTATAACCGATTCTTAGAAAGAACACGTATGCGTAAACATAAAGCAATCTTGTTAACATTATGTGCATCCTTAGCGTATAGTGCAAATGCTGATGGTATTTTTGGTTGGTTTGGGAAAAGTGCTGGAGATGATGGTAAAGCTAGTACTATTGGAAATCCAGCCGCAAAATTACAAAAGACTGTGTTCTATGTGAACAATCAGTTAGTGAATAATATTAGTAGGGTATCAGTGACTGATGCAAAAGGTAAATCTATCTATAATAGTAATTTTTCATGTACAGCGGGTAGTTCATGTACCTTGAATCTTACAAATGTAGCGTTAAGCAACAGTTTAACGTTTAAATTTATGAACTCAAAGAATGAACTAGTCGGTGCATACTTAATTAGTCATGCGGCAGCAGTCAATAGTGCAACACTTGATGAAAGTTGGTTGGGTATATACTTGTTTAACCAATTAGTAAAAACATCTAAGAAAAACCCTCTTGATTTAAACTATCAATTGGTTAAGTCTTTTAATGGTGCACAAAGTCCAGATAACACACCTGATATATATGAGGAACTTGGGTTATATTTTTTAGCACAAAACGGTGGGGCTAATGAATCAAAGTTCTATAATACGTTACTTCAAAAATTAAATAATAATCAAAAGTTGGTTGCTGCACCTAAAAAGACTAAACGTTTAAAATCTACAGGTGGTTATACTAGAGCAACTAATTTAAGTAGTAGCCAAGCACCAGCAGTTGGTTCAGCTGCTCCAGAACAGAAATCTATTTGTGACTCAACAGTACAAAGCTCACTTGAGTATGTTCAAAATTTAGCAGGGTTTATCCCTGTGGTCGGTGATGCTTTTGCTGCAGTTCTTGGTATAGGTGAACAAACATTAAATGACTCATGTCCAAAATCAATGGATGAAGATGTTGCCAATAAATTTCGCGAAATTGATCAACATCTAGTCAGAATAGATGCTGAACTTAATAACCTTGGTTATGAAATCGGCACGCTACAAGTAATGATGGCAGAAACTGAAGCAAAAGGGGTTTTATCTGATATGAATGATAATGCACGTAAGTTAAATAGTTTATATCTTGGTAAATACACTCAATTAATTCAAAATAGTAATTTAGATACTTACGTGAAACAAAATGGCAACTTGAAAAAGGCTTTTAATGATACCCAAGTTAGTAATTTATTAGCAAACATAACAGATCAGATGACCAGATTTGAAGATCTAATAAATAATGCAAAATTACAACAAATGAAGATTGTCTTGGACAATGTTTGTAATGGCACAAATATATCTGGTGATCTTATTAACACTAGAACCAGATGTAATATGGCGATTAGTAGAGTCGTGTTTACTTATGGATTAAATGCAGTAAAAATGAAGGCTATGCTCAATGATGAAATTGCTGTTATCGCAAATGCAATCAAATCTGGCAATGTAAATAATGCATGGTTAAGAGGTCATATCAGTGAAAACTTTAATTTCAATGGTCAAACTGCTTCTTGGGATAAAGCATCAGATTTAGCAAATAAAATTATTGATAAAAAAATTAAATTTATAACTGACACACTCATGGGTGCAGATGGTAGTAAACTATATAAACCTTTAGATGGGTTATCGCCAACATTACAACAAAATATAATTGCAGCAAAATGTTCATACCAACTTAATACAAGTTCGCCTGTTATAGCTGCAATAAAAGAATGGCACACTATTGCAAAAAATGAATCAAATGCAAGTCCATATATTATTACCGAATGTGATGATGGAACTAGTACGGATGGAGTTAACAATACAAAAATCACTTCCAAATATTACTACAATCAACGTGATACAACAAATGTTGATGATAAGGTTGTAAATGCAATGGGTGTATTAGTACCTGATAGATTTTTCCATGGTGGATCTCAAAATAATTACGGCTATAACCCAGCATTCCCTTGGGCAAATAGTAGTAAAATAACATCTGATGCTAATTCAAACAGCTACTACAGTGATCATACATTTAAAGGAACCTTTAATATCCCATCAAATGGTACTACAGGCAATGCTAAATCATATGTAATTGGTTTTGAACCTGCGAAAATTAATCAATCACTCTTGAAAGCTGGTGAAAATAATACATCAATTACAGCATTTAAAGAAGAATCTAAAGATAAATTTGTGACTACCTATAGATTTGATACTGACAAGAGTGAATTATTTACGATATTACGTTATACCAAAGGTAATTATGCTTATGCTTGGGTTATGCGTACGTGGGGCTGGTATTCTGAAGGTGGGTCATTTAGTGATTATAAATATAATCTCATGGGTACCCCACAATGTATTACCAATGATTGCAGTATTAATAATACAGGCAATAAATTAGAGCAAGTTAAATTTATTGATGGAACTACTATAGATTGGACCAAAAATAACTCTTTAGATGCTGATGGATATGATCCAACAGTGTATCCTGCTACAACTTATTCTGAATATACAATAAACGTTAAATAGGTCACTAGAGCCATGCTATAGTCAAAATATAGTGTGGCTTTTTTCCCCCTACTTCACCTGATGGTCAACAAATTATCACCAAATTATTTCTTTTTAGATCGATTATCCATTTCGGATAACATTTAGCAATAGTATTTATTTATAATTGTTCATCATTTATATTCTGCTGGGAGACTTATTAATTATGAAACAAATAACTAAGTACACTAACATAATCATGTTATTGCTAGTTTCGTTGATCATTGCATCATGTAGCTCAGGAAGCTGCGATAATACCACAGCCACCTATACACTAGGACAGCTACCGAATGGCGCTACGTTATATACCAATCAAAGTACATTTAGTAGCAGTAGTAATGGTGAAACAACTGGAACAATTTGGATTAGTGGTGGCAGCACTACTGAAAGCTATTTACTAAGTTTTAGTGAATCCCCTGTTGGTCCTAAAATCACGTGTAGTTCTTCACCATGTATGATTAACAACACCACAAACAAGCAAGTACAGGTAAACTTATCAGGTAATAACTCTCCAGCGGGTCAATATACCATCACAGTTTATTATACCTCATTCTTGAGCCAAAATAAGTCGCAACTACCGCAAGACCCATTACCTAATCCAATCTTACTAAATATTACTGGTCAACCTACACCAGTTGCTGGATCGCTATCAATTTCTTCTCCATTAAAAACCCAACTTGGGGTTGGTGAATCAACAATTGCCAATATACAACTAAAAGATAGCCAATATTTATCTGGAACAGTTGATGTATTGGTTCATAGCGATAGTGAAAGCATCATTAACGTAACGCCAACTGTATGTCATCTAACCGCTACGACCACATGCGAAGTTACGATAATGGGTATCAAAGCTGGTTCGAGTAATTTTACTGCTTCTGCAGTTGGCTACAGCAGTCAAACTTCAGAATCAATTACGGTTGTGCCATGTAACCCATGTAATTCATTTATTACTGTTGGTACATATAATGGTAATTTAAGTAGTCATTGCACAGATGCAAGCTGTCAAAATTCTCCTGAATCAGCAATCAAGGGCGCTGATATGATTTGTCAAAACGAAGCCAAACTATATAATCAACGTGGCGTATATAAAGCAGTAGTATTGTCATCTAACCGTTATCCATGTGATGCTAGTGGTGAATGTGGCGAATCTCATATGCAAAATTGGGTAATTTATGCCAATACACCATATAAAAATCTAGCAGAATCTATTATTGGTATTAGTACGACTAAGTATGTGTTACCAGATCCAAGCACTTATGTACCAACATATGCTGATGGCACAATCATCAATAAAATATCTGATACCGTCATATTTTTCATGGGAATATCTGTTGGTCATGTAAATGATGTTAAAACAGACATTGATGGATGGAGTCCATTTAACATCAATGGTACTGTCTCTGGATACACCGTAAATAACTGTAATGATTGGACTAGTGATGATAATAGCTTGCTAGGAGGATGTGGTTACTCAAGTGGATGGTTTATTACTAATAGCAGTGCTGATAACTGGTATGCCGGTTGGGGCAATCCTTCACCATCTTATGTTTCAAATACTTGGATGAATTCATCCAATGCTTGCGGAAGCCAACTAAATCTACTTTGTGTACAACAGTAATTTGTAATCACAAATAGCTACTAAACACCTATACCTTACGTATAGGTGTTTTAGCTTACCCATCACCATCAATAGTGTGATAATATTTACAGATGTTTTGATTTATTATACTAGCGAATTAAAATTCTTCATACCAATCATAACCAATATACATAAAGGTGATAATATGGATAAATTATCATTCCCACAACAAGGAATTAGTAACCAAGAAGCCTACCAACAAATCATGGATACTATAGCAAAAGATGCCAAACCTAATAAAAATCTGGCGATTTTCGCAACAGATGAAATGGATGAATATGCGACTAAACTCATAAACAATAGCCTAGCAATAAATTTTCCAAACGTGACTCAATACCCGAATCTAGCTAAAATCAATTTGGAAGCAGCACTAATGTTAGCGGATCTATGGAAGATAAATCCGACTGACACACCATGGGGAACTAGTACTATTGGTTCTAGCGAAGCTATTTTTTTAGCAACTGTAGCTGCCAAAGCACGCTTTAATGAACGCATTGAAAACAAAAATAAAATACCGAATATAGTTTTTGGTGCGAATGCTCATACAGCATGGTATAAAGCTGCCAACTATCAGGGAATTGAGCTACGTGAGGTACCTGTACGTCGTGGAGAATATTCCGTTAATGCCCTTGACATGCAACCATATATTGATGGCAGTACTATTTTAGTGGTAGGTGTTGCAGGCAGTCACCAAACTGGTTACGATGATGATTTAGTATCTATCAATTCATTATTAGAAAGTTTACAACAAGCTCATGGTTGGGATATTCCATTACATATTGATGCCGCATTATCAGGTTTTGTCTACCCATTTATCCGTCAGGATTATGCGTGGGATTTTAGATTAAGTAAGGTCGCATCAATTAATGCTTCTGGACATAAATACGGACTGGTTTATACTAGTGTCGGATGGCTAGTAGTTCGTAATAAATCATATATTCCCGATTCCGTAATTTATAAAATTAAATACCTGAGTGGTGAATTTGAGCAATTCTCATTAAGTTTTTCTCGAGACAGTTCTAGTATGTTGGCACAATACTATAATTTACTCCACCTAGGTTATCATGGATATCAACAAAAAAGTCAGAGTGTCACTACAAAAGCTAAATTTCTGGTACATAAACTAAGTTTGTTAGATGTTTTTGAATTTGTCTATCCCGCTAAATTTATTCCTATTGTAGTGCTAAGAATACAACATAATATAAATCTGAAATTAGATGATATTGCCCAATTTATTCAACAAGATGGCTGGTATACCTCAGTATCACAATTGTCTTACCAAACAACAAGTAGTAAAATAATGAAAATTGTTATTCGTGACAGTCTAAGTTATCAACAACTAGAGGAACTGGTAACCTGTTTCAAAGTCGCAATTGATAGTTTAACCCAGCAACAAAATTCAGTATCAGAATACTAAAAGAGGATACTGGACCAGCGGGAGCATTTGAACAGAAACTTACTGTTCTAAGTTAAAGTCGATATTTATAACCGTGAATTTATGCTTAAATATCAGATTCTCTATCATCAATAAAATAAGTGCCATTCGGTAATACATGCTTATATGGAAGCAATGAAATATGAGCTAGCGTTTCATCTTCAACATTTTCACCATTTTCTCGTAGGTTATTCACTATATCTTTAATTTTGGAAGTATTCCAGCATAGTATAGCATTAGATACCAAACTTAAACTACTAGCTTTATTCATGATTTCTTCATAGTCATTGGTGGTAAATTCACCTTGATTAGCAAAAAATACCCATCGAGGAAGTTTGTGGCGATACTCTCCTTTGTTTAATTGTAATTGTACTTTACGGCGCAACTTTTGATCAGTCATATACCGCAATATATACTCAATTTTTATAATTCGACCTAAATTCGTAAATGCTTTAGATAAACGGTCAGATGGGAAACTATTCGTAAGTCTCTGAACAATCACATTTGCAGGCGCGGTTTTTTGTTTAAGTGATTGCGCAACCCAAATCATTGACTCCAATTGTTCTTCAACTATATCAATGTCTGCTGTTTTATCTAAAAGTGGAGTAAATATACCGTAATTCGTATTACGGTCAATCCGATAAAGTTGCTGATCTTTAAGGTCACGGATTCTGGGCATAAAGCTGAAGCCAAGTAAATAACATAGTGCAAATATGATTTCAGTATAACCGTGAGTATCAGTTGTGTGTTCCTGAATTTTTAAAATAGTATTATTCTCTAAAACTCCATCAAGAACATATAATGCTTCTCTGGGGCTACATGAAATTACTTTGGTGCTGAACACTGAGTATTGATCTGAAACATGAGTATAGATACCAATAGCTTTTTCATAATAACCATAGTATCGTGGTGTAATGGTCTAATATTCCTGTAGACATATTAAGCCACATTTTCTTCCTCAATTATACCGCAATATTTCTGATGCGGTGTCAAATATCCAATCGCTGAATGTATCCTTTTGTAATTATAGAAATGTATATATTGCTCCACTTGTTTTATCGCATCATCATGGCTTTTTATGGTTAGATGATTTAGATACTCATATTTCATGCTACGGTAAAATCTCTCTTGCACCGCATTATCCCAGCAATTTCCTCTACGGCTCATGCTTTGAGTCATTTTATGCATTTGCAATTTATTCCTAAATTCAAGAGCTGAATACTGGCAACCCTGGTCGGAATGAAACATTAAGTCCTTGGTAACAACATTATTTAATTTTATAGCACAATCCAGCGCTTCTTTGGCAAGCGTAGCATTTGCTGATTGTGACATCGAGTAGCCAACAATTTTTCTGCTATATAAGTCCATTACTGTTGCAAGGTATGACCAACCACTCTGAGTCCTAAGGTAAGTAATATCTCCAACCCAGCATGCATTATTTGAGGGTTGATTAAACTCACGATTTAATAAATTTGCTGCATATTTATGCTCAACACCACTGTCAGAATAATGATGTCTTTTTCTGATCATCATACCCTTAACCTTTGCTATATTGATTAACTTTTTAGTTTTATGAATACCAATGCTAAACCCATTGGCAAGTAAGGATTTATGAATTCTACGCTTTCCATACGTATAGTTAGCACCAATTGATATTTCTCTAATCTTAGTAACAGTAGTTGCGTTTTTCTGAGTAATATCAACTGGTTTATAGTAATAACTACTGCTTGCTAAATCGAATACATTACATAACTCGGTTATGTTGTAAGCTTTCTTCATCTGATTCATTACTTTAAGGATGGATTGTCGCGTATGAAGAAAGCTGCAGCCTTTTTTAATATCTCATTATCCCTCAAAGCTCTGTTTAGTTGCTTTTCTAACTCTTGGATACGAACCTGATCTGGGGTTAACGCTGATGCTGCTGGTGTTACTCCTGATAGTTCTGCTAAATATTGTCTCTTCCAACGTGTTACCGCAGATAAACAAGCTCCAGATAATTCCATAACCTCTTTGTTGCTATAACCACTATCTACCATCAATTTGGCATACTCTAGTTTTTGTAATGTTGTGAATGTTTGTTTTGGTTTTCTCATCTATTGTGTCCAATTAAATTTGTTAGTAATATTAACCTATAAAGGCTTTATTTATCTACAGGTTTATTGGACCATTACAGTTTAATTGTAACAACATAAACCATAAAAGCCCCATGGCTATATAGACAAGATAAAGTAAAGGTAATATCATTGTAGTGTGAATAGGAAGAATGGCTAATAACATTACTACTAACACTGCTGAACTCATATTTATGAAGCTCATTAATGCCGAAGCATTACTTTTATCCTCTGAATTCTGCAAAGCTAATGCAGAACTATTACCAAAAATAAATGAAATCCCAACATAAATGACAAACATTGGTAGAAAAAGGCTTAATACATTACTGGGTAAAAGTAAACACCCAAAGAATAATAAAGAAACACCCATCGCACTAATTTTTAATCCTAATTTTATTGATTTTTCTGGAGCATGAGTTTTGCTAAAGTAACTAGCAAATAGAGACCCAAATAACATACCAAGAACAGGGATGAAATTACATAATCCATAAAATTGAGGTGAAATGCCCATTATATTAATAGCAATAAAAGGCGCTATGGCTGCAAAAGTATAAACAATACAAGTTCCAGATCCAACTAGTAATCCACCAAAGACTACTGAACTCTTTAATTGGTTTGAGTAGTTACGCATTAGCATTATAGGATTTAACGCATCTATTTTCTTTGCGGTAATAACCTCTGGTAATGTTCTACTTAAAAATAGAATTATTACACCATAAGCCAACATGAAGTAAAATGTACTTACCCAACCATAAAGATTTACTAAGACCCCACCTATAAATACACCGATACCAGGTGTAATGGCGAATGCAATTGTCAACAGGCTTATTATTCTTGCATTATCTTTATGGCTGCAAAGTTTACTCGAAACAGTAAATGACATTGTTAAACCACCACCTGCCCCAAAAGCCATAATCAGTCTAGATATTATTAATAATTCAAATGAGCGTATGTAAAATGAAACGACACAACCAATAGTACCAAAAATTTCAATAACCGCACCAATAGTTATTGTATTTTTACTGCCATATCTATTTGCTAATGGGCCATAAAGCAATTGTCCAACAGTATATCCAATTAAATACCAAGTTACTGTCAGTTCGGCTCTGGTAATATCGATTTCAAAAAACTTAGCAATCAATGGTAGTCCAGGAGTAAACGTAACTGCACAGATTGAGCCAAATGAAATCAATAGCATTAGAATAAGTAAATGTTTTATTCTCATAATTTAAATAATTACCTTATGTTAGTATACTCAGTTAAAAATTGCTTGCAACAGATTTGAAGAATCATGTTTTTATAGTCATCTTTCTGTTCTGTGGTAAATGGTATAACATGTTGTAAAAATGGAGCATAAGTACTAAAAATAATAAATAGCATGATTTGTTTGGAATCAATATCAGATTTGATACATCCTTTTGCCTGAAAGTATTCAATGTGGGATAACCAATTATTTGGTGAACTTGGATCGTTACCAATAAGTATTGCTTCATCCTCTGTAAGCTGTTGCCATTGAATAAGTCTCACCAAATCAGGAAACTGTTCATAAAGTTCAAACCTATAATCTAAAATACTTTCAAAAAATAACATAGCTGAAGTTAAATTATATTGCGGAGTATTTTTATATTCTGACAGAATCTCTTCTTTAACTTTAAGCCATAAAGTTTCTTTATTAATAAAATGATGGAATATTAGGTTATGATTTACTTGTGCAGTTTTTGCAATAAGTTTTATTGATGATCCAGTGAACCCATATTGGAGAAAATTTAATCTAGCTGCTGCTAAAATTTTTGCTCTAGTAGAATCCGCAGATGGACGGCGTATTTGTTTTTCCATATTAAAAGCTCCAAATAATTGACTAATTAGTCTACTAATACATGATTATAACAATAATTGACTGATTGCTCAATTAAATCTATCTACTTAGTAGTAAATAAAACCTGGGTTTTATTTACTACTGTTTCACAAATTTAAAATCATGTTACAACTATTAATTTATAGTAAAGATACTCAGTAAAGTATTCTATGTTAATATAATGTATGAATTTACGAGTTAATTAACTAAATAGGTGACAAAGTATGTTTATTGGTTATGCCAGAGTTTCTACTGATGACCAAAATATGGATTTACAGCGTGATGCTCTACATAAAGCGGAATGTGCTCAGATTTTTGAAGATCAAATCAGTGGGGCGAAATCTGATAGGCCTGGTTTGAAAGAAGCTATAAAATATGCACGCTCTGGTGATACTTTAGTTGTATGGAGGTTAGACAGGTTAAGTAGATCACTAAAAGACCTTATCGAAATGGTAAATTTACTCGAATCGAAAAATATTGGACTGAAAAGCCTCCATGAAGTTATTGACACTTCATCCAACTCCGGCAAACTAATTTTTCATATCTTTGGTGCATTGTCAGAATTTGAACGCAATTTGATTCGGGAAAGAACTCAAGCTGGACTTCAAGCGGCAAGAGCACGAGGTAGAAAAGGTGGCAGGCCTAAATCACTGAGTAGTGATAAACAGGCTTTGGCGATAAAGCTTTACAATGAAAAACAGCATACGGTAGATAAAATCTGCGAGATGATGGGAATATCAAAGCCAACACTATATAAATACATTGATTTGATGAAACCGTAAGTTTCTGTTTAAATGCTCCCGCTAGTCCATACTCACAGCTGACTTTAATCAGAGGTTCACCATGAAACAACTTGAATTATCTCGATATCAAGCACGTTTTTTTAACACTTGGAAAAATGCACCACATGACATCATTAATAATTTACAGTATGTTTTTGAGCTACAAGGCAGATTAAATATTGCGCTATTAAAGCAAGCGTGTGGTTTTGTCCTATCAACTAATGATATTTTCCAAATTAAATTTGATCACAGTGGTAAATCTGCTTGGCAACAGAATTATAATATCGATAAGGTATTTAATATAATTGACAAACCGTCAGATCATAATACTCAGATCAGCACAATTCTATACTCACCATTAAATTTATGTGCTGATCCATTGTTACAATTTTATCTAATTGAACACAGTACTGAGAAAAATTGTTATTTTTTTATTATTAAGAGCCACCATATCGTTATTGATGGTGGTTGTGCTAAAAGAATTTGCAAATTGATTAGTGATACCTACAATTCATTACTAACTAATAGTACATTACCAGCGATATTCTGCCATTATACTGATTATCTTAAATACGAACATCAACTCATGAGTGAAACGACCACGCAACAATTACATTCGTTTTGGTATAAGCTATTAGAAGACATTCCTCTATTTACTAAAATTCCTGCTAAAACTCAACCACTACGTAAGTTACATCCAGTTGAACAAATATTTTTCACCATTAATGGTGATACCGTAACTCGATTAAATCAATTTGCAACCCAAAACACTAGTACTACTTTTATTGTAATCGCGGCATTGTACGGTCAGCTATTAGCGGATTATTCACAGCAAACCAAATTTGCCATTACCTATCCGATTAACTTGCGGGGAAAAAATTGCATAACTACAGCTGGCTGTTTTATTAACAATATTTTTCTTGAGTTTGATTTTAGTCGTAATCCTTCTCTAACTGACTTAGTTAATGAATTAAATCAGCAGCGACAAAATAGTATCAGATACCGCACACACCTGTTTATGGATATCATTGATTCGCTTCAACGGACAACTGATGATTTTATAAATATAGGTTTGGTACAAGGTAATATTAATATTGAACCACTGGAATTATCGACAGTGACATCAAATCCATGGCCAACATTTACTAAAAGCCTGCCATATCAAATGCGCTTAGTATACGACACGTCAATTAAAAACTCGATTACGTTCAGATTGGATTATGCAATTGATGAAATTGCTCAAAGCTTTGCCCAAGAGTTTATGAGCAGATTAGCAGAAAACTTAACTAAACTATAAGTGTTATATACGTAGTCTATAGTTGACCAACTCAATCCCAATTATATTTAATGATGGAATGTAGATATTCACTTTAGGCATAGAATCATTTAAAGGTAAGGATTCGTGATTGGCTATAATGGATAAGACATTAAAAAACCCAGTAATTTCAATGAATCACTGGGTTTTGTATTCTTTTATCTATGGTGCCGGGAGAGGGACTTGAACCCTCACGCCATTGCTGGCACCGGATTTTGAGTCCGGCGCGTCTACCAATTCCACCATCCCGGCTTTGAGATGAGATAGTGATTATATCCTATCTCAAATATAGTGTCAAGACTTAAATCAAGAAATTTGAATGCCCTACCCAATATATATAATAGGATAGATATAGCACAACACTCGTAGCAAGAACCAAAATTTTTGTTGTCCACGATTTTTCTGCTAGCACAACTAAAGCAAAATAGAAAGTAAATAATGTACCTGAAAAACGTCCTTCAGACATCATCGTACCAGTCAAGAAACCAGGCATAATACATGCTAAGTTAAATAGCGCTTCTTCATAAAATTTCTTAAAATACATATAAATTGACATTGCTACCGAAATCGCAAACATTACCGAATTATGGTAATCTGTAACCATGGCATATAATTGAGAACCTAAATTAGCAAAATCCCAACCTTTGCGCCCCCAACCCTTTTGAATGTGTTGAAAGGCTAAGAAGTCACCCGCTTTGTATTGCAAAAATATCATATATGCAATCAAACCTGATGCTGCCACTAATAATAAAATAACCAATTTAAAGCGGGATTTATTATGACGAATGAAATTTACAAACAATGGAACGGTAAACATAATTCCAACTGGACGTGTTGCTGATAATAATCCACCAAAGATACTAGCAATTAAACTATTATTTGTTCGTAGATAATAAAATCCAATAATAGATAACATAATAAATAATCCCTCAGTGTACAATGATGAAAAATAAACACTAAACGGAGAAAATATTAATAGCGCAACACCAAAACGGCTATTTACATCATCAAAATTAAGACGTAATAATTTATAGAAATAAATTGCAGCAACAAAAATAAAAATTTGATTAAGAATAATCCCTGTTAATACTGTCTTAAACGGTGAGATTTTCATGACTAATGCCACTAAGCTTGGATACAATGGGAAAAATGCCCAATTGGCTAATCCCTTCCAAATCTTAGGAGATGTACGAATGGCACTATCATAACCACCGTTTATGATCGTTAAATACCATTTACAGTCCCATTTACACATTGTTGAAGCAAAAACACCCTTGCCATTAAGTAGCAAAATATTTGCCACATTGAATTGGTAGTACATAATCACGCGGCTAATTATAAATAATAGCAAAATGAATAAAACCCAATTCGATTTTAAATACTTGTCAACCATTATACCTCCAAAGCTCATGGTATTCCAATTTGATTATTGTTATATAGCTAATATCCAATATATCCAGCAACTAATTGAAGCTAACCATATAAATAAAATCAGGTTATTGCAGCAATCGGTACTCAATATAGTTATAATAATAAAAAGCTAACCAAAAATGGTTAGCTTTTTTATGGCGAATAAAATTTATTCTGCCTCAACTGCCTCAGTTGTTTCTGGACGGTCAACTAGTTCCATAAATGCACGAGGTGCATTGTCACCAGGACGGAATCCATACTTCAATACGCGAGTATATCCACCATTACGCGCAGCGTAACGAGGACCTAATACGTCAAACAATTTAACCACAATTTCACGATCGCGAGTACGGTCAAATGCTAAACGACGATTAGCTAATGTTGGTGTTTTAGCCAAAGTAATTAGTGGCTCAACTACCTTGCGCAATTCTTTAGCTTTTGGCAGAGTAGTAACAATTGCTTCGTGTTTCAACAACGCAACTGCCATGTTTTTAAACATAGCTTTACGGTGTGCTGAAGTACGATTTAATTTACGATGTGCACAACGATGTCTCATGCTCTACATCCCTCTAAAATTATTTCTTCTTTTTAATTGATGATGGTGGCCAGTTATCAATCGCCATACCTAAGCGTAATCCACGAACTTCCAATAACTCTTTTATTTCAGTCAAAGATTTTTTACCTAAGTTAGGTGTTTTTAATAACTCATTTTCAGATTTCTGAACCAAATCACCAATATAGTTAATATCTAAATGTTTTAAACAATTAGCACTACGTACAGTCAACTCTAAGTTGTCAACCAATTCCAAGAACACAGGATCAACTTCAGGCTCTTCTTTAACCTTAGTTAATTTACTATTTACCGTTTCAATGGTTGGCATATGCTCCAAACCAGCAAAAACTAGCATTTGTTCAATCAGAATTTTAGATGCCGAACGAACTGCATCCTCAGGCGAAACCACGCCATTAGTTTCCACCTCAAGAACTAATTTATCTAAATCAGTCTTTTGCTCTACACGTGCATTTTCTACATTAAATGCAACACGTAAAACTGGTGAAAAAGTAGCATCAAGAACAATCCAACCAGGACTGATTGATTCTACGTTTTGGCGACGAGTTACTGCAGTTTCATAACCGCGACCTGTTTCAATCTTGATTTCCATGTCTACTGCACCATTTTTAGCGATAGTACAGATTTCATGGTCTGGATTCAAAAGCTCAACATCATGCGAAAGAGAAATATCACTTCCCTTAACCACACCTGGTGTATCTTTTGCCAGCTTAACAATTACGCTGTCTTTATTATGAAGTTTGAATACTAAACCTTTTAGATTTAGTAATACATCAACCACATCTTCCATCACACCGTCTATTACGCCATACTCATGAGTGATACCAGCGATTTTAACTTCCGTTACCGCAGTACCAACCATTGATGACAATAAAATACGACGTAATGAATTCCCAAGAGTGTGACCAAAGCCACGCTCAAAGGGTTCCATAACAATTTTACAATTATTATTATCGGCAGCCAAAGGAGTAATTGTTATTGATTTAGGTTTCAATAATTGTTTGCTAGAAACTTGCATATCTATTCCTCTTTAGCTTTCTAGTGATTATTTTGAGTAAAACTCAACCACTAACTGTTCATTAATATCACTAGATAAATCAGCTCTTTCTGGAGCAGCTTTGTAGGTGCCTTCTAATTTTTTAGCATCTACTTCAACCCATCCAGGGAATCCAGTTTGTTCTGCTAGCGAAACAGCTTCTTGAATACGCACTTGTTTTTTAGCTTTTTCATTAACTGCTACAATATCTCCAGCTTTCACTAAGAAAGAAGGAATATTAACTGGTTTGCCATTTACTGTAATCGCTTTATGCGATACCAATTGGCGAGCTTCGGCACGAGTTGAACCAAAACCCATACGGAATACTACGTTATCTAAACGAGCTTCCAAAATTTTTAACAAGTTCTCACCAGTAGAACCTTTACGGCGTTCTGCTTCTGCAAAGTATTTGCGGAATTGACGCTCTAGTACGCCATATAAACGGCGAATTTTTTGTTTCTCACGTAACTGCACGCCATAGTCAGATAATTTACCAGATTTTGCACCATGCTGACCAGGAGCTGAACTTAATTTGCATTTTGCTTCGGCACTTTTACGGCCGCTAACTAACGATAGATCTAAACCTTCACGACGCATTAATTTGCATCTAGGTCCTGTATATCTTGCCATGTGAATCTACTCCTTAATACTATACACGACGTCTTTTCGGTGGACGACATCCATTATGTGGAAGAGGTGTTACATCACTAATTGACGTAATCTTAATACCCAAAGCATTCAATGCACGGATTGAAGATTCACGACCCGGACCTGGGCCTTGTACTTGAACATCCAATGATTTGATACCATATTCTTGGGCAACTTTACCAGCTTTTTCAGCCGCTACTTGCGCAGCGAAAGGAGTACTCTTACGTGAACCTTTAAATCCAGCACCGCCAGAAGTAGCCCAAGATAACGCATTGCCTTGACGATCTGTGATGGTAATAATGGTATTATTAAAAGAAGCGTGAACGTGTGCAACACCCTCAGTAACTACTTTCTTAATTTTTTTACGAGCTCTCACTGTGTTTGCTTTACTCATTTAAAATTCCTTTTATTTATTTTTTCTTACCAGCAACCAATTTTCTTGGACCTTTGCGGGTACGAGCGTTAGTTTTGGTACGTTGACCACGCACTGGAAGACCTTTAGCATGACGATGACCGCGGTAGCATTTTAAATCTACCAAACGTTTAATGCTCATAGATACTTCACGACGCAAATCACCTTCAACAGTGAATTTAGCAACTTCGTTACGAACTGTTTCCATAACTTCTGGAGATAGTTCTTTAACTTTAGTTTGTGGATTTACTTGTGAAGCTTCACAAATCCAACTTGCACGTGATGGACCAATACCGTAAATATGTTGTAAACCGATAACGATGTGTGCATTATCAGGAACGTTTACACCAGCTATACGAGCCATGGATTATTCCTTTCAAATAGTCTTAAAATTAACCTTGACGTTGTTTATGTCGAGCTTCTTTGCAAATTACGCGAACGATACCGTTACGACGAATAACTTTACAATTGCGACAAATTTTTTTTACCGAAGGCTGAACTCTCATTTTATTTCCTTCTCATTAAAGAACTCCTAGCACTACAAGCAAAATAAGATACAGGCAGTCAACCGCTGTCAATCAGGTGCTAAACCTTATTAATCAACAGTTGAGCTGCCCATAACAATAACTAGTAGCACATAGGGATTTATTTCGCACGGAAAACGATGCGACCCTTGTTTAGATCATACGGTGTCATTTCAACTGTCACTTTATCCCCAGGCAAAATACGAATGTAATTCATACGCATTTTTCCAGAGATGTGACATAACACTGTATGTCCATTTTCCAATTTTACACGAAACATAGTGTTAGGTAAAGCTTCAAGAACTTCACCTTCAAACTGTATAACGTCATCTTTAGCCATAACTACTCCTTAAAAGCCTTTTAAGTTAGCTTTTTTCATCAAACCTTCATACTGCACAGACATTACCTGAGACTGCACTTGGGTCATGAAATCCATAGTTACAACAACAACGATCAACAGTGATGTCCCACCAAAATAAAACGGAACATGCCATTTTAAAATTAATAACTCAGGGAACAAACAGATAGCAGCAATGTAAATTGCACCACCAAATGTTAAGCGTAAAAGAACTTTTTCAATATACTTTGCTGTGTTTTCACCAGGACGAATACCAGGAATAAACGCACCACTTTTCTTCAAATTATCAGCAGTTTCTTTTGGATTAAAAGTCAATGCTGTATAAAAATAACAGAAGAAAATAATTGCAGCCGCATAAACCACTATATAAACTGGTTGACCAGGATGCAAAGCATCACCAATAGATGCTAAGAACGATAGTTTACCATGTCCAAGCCATCCAAGTAAAGTAGCTGGGAATAAAATGATGCTTGAAGCAAAAATTGGTGGGATAACTCCCGACATATTAAGCTTCAATGGCAAGTGTGTATTTTGACCTTGCATTACTTTATTGCCAACTTGACGTTTAGCATAATTAACAGGTATTTTACGTTGTGCACGCTCTACAAATACCACGACATAAGTAACTAGCGCGATAATTGCAAATACCAAAATTGCTGAAAAAATTGACATTGAGCCCTGATTAGCTAATGACAACGTTTTACCGATTGCACTTGGCATCCCTGAAATAATACCAGTAGTAATAATCATTGATGAACCATTGCCTATTCCACGCTCTGTAATCTGCTCACCTAACCACATTAGGAACATAGTTCCTGTAACTAAGCTAATAATTGCAGTTGCAAAGAAATGAAATTGAGAATCTACTACCAAACCTGGTTGTTTATACAACATTGTTGCAATACCAAAGCTTTGAACCAATGCCAAAACTACTGTACCATAACGAGTATATTGTGTAATTTTTTTACGACCACTATCGCCTTCTTTTTTAAGCTGTTGCAAGTATGGGAATACTTCTGAAGACAATTGCATAATAATAGATGATGATATATAAGGCATGATTCCAAGCGCGAAAACAGTAAATCGCGACAAGGCGCCACCAGAGAACATATTGACCATCGTCAATAACCCACCCTGATTTGACTTAAATAACTTAGCCAACTCAGTTGGATCTATACCTGGAACTGGTATATGCGCACCAATACGGAATACGATTAGTGCGCCAATCAGGAACCAAACACGCTTTTTAAGTTCAGCAAATTTATCTACTTTTGCTATAGCCATGTTCTGTCCTTTTAAAATTATTCTACTGATCCACCAGCAGCTAAAATTGCAGCTTTAGCACTTGCAGTAACAGCAACACCGCGAATTTGAACCGCAACATTGATTTCACCAGTACCAATAACTTTAATTTTGTTTGCCAAGGCAGAAACAAGACCAGCACGAATTAACGCTAAGCGATCAACCTCACCACCAAGAGCAGCGATATCAGATAACCTAACTTCAGCTTGTACATTCAATGATTTGAAACCACGTTTAGGTAAACGACGGTATAAAGGCATTTGACCACCTTCAAAACCTACTTTGTGGAAACCACCAGCACGGCTTTTTTGACCTTTGTGACCACGACCACAAGTTTTACCCAAACCTGAACCAATACCACGTCCAACGCGTTTAGATGAATGTGTAGCACCTTCAGCTGGCTTAATACTATTTAAAAACATGGTATTAGCCCTCACATTTTACTAAATAATTAATACGATTAATCATACCGCGATTTTCTGGAGTATCCAAAACTTCAACAGTTTGACCAATTTTACGCAAGCCTAAACCAGCAGCCGAAGCTTTATGGTTAGCTAAACGACCAATTAAACTTTTCACTAAAGTTACTTTAATAGTTTTATTGCTCATTCAATTACTCCCCAAAAATCTCTGCTACAGTTTTACCACGTTTAGCAGCAATCTCAGATGGAGTAGAGATAGCTTGTAAAGCTTTTAATGTAGCACGTACTACATTATATGGATTTGTAGAACCATGTACTTTACAAGTAATGTTACGGATACCGATTGCATCAAATACAGCACGCATAGCACCACCAGCGATAATACCAGTACCTTCTTTAGCAGGTTGCATATACACAGTTGTAGCACCGTGTTTAGCTGTGATGATATGGTGAATTGTACCATTATTCAATGAAACTTTAACCATGCTTTTGCTAGCTTCTTTAACAGCTTTTTGTACAGCTACAGGAACTTCTTTTGATTTTCCTTTACCCATACCAATGCCGCCATCGCCATCACCAACTACTGTTAGTGCAGCAAAGCCCATAATGCGACCACCTTTTACAACTTTGGTCACGCGGTTAACGCTAATTAATTTCTCAATTAATTGGTGTTCTTTATTTTCAACCATTGCTTACTCCAATTAGAACACTAGACCATTTGCACGGGCAGCGTCAGCCAAAGCCTTGATACGGCCGTGGAAACGGAAACCTGAGCGGTCAAAAGCAACATTTGTAATACCAGCAGCAGTAGCTTTTTCTGCAATTGCTTTACCAACAATTTGAGCTGCTTCTACATTACCACCATTTTTTACTGAATCAGCAATTGTTTTATCTGCAGTAGATGCAGAAACAAGTGTCAAAGCACCAGCTTCATCAATAATTTGTGCATAAATATGACTATTTGATTTGAATACTACTAAGCGTTTAACACCCAACTCAGCAATTTTCAAGCGTGTTTTACGCGCACGTCTAACTCGACTTAATTTGTTACTCATTTTAGGACTAACCTCTTAAATTATTTTTTCTTAGTCTCTTTTAGGATTACCACTTCATCAGCATAGCGAACGCCTTTACCTTTGTATGGTTCCACAGGACGGTATGAACGGATATCCGCAGCAACCTGACCAACCATTTGTTTATCAATTCCTTTGATTAGAATTTCTGTTTGAGACGGAGTCTCAATTTTGATTCCTGCAGGAGCTTTGTAAACAACTGGATGAGAGAAGCCTAAAGTAAGATTTAAATCGCTACCTTGCGCTTGTGCACGGTAACCGACACCAAGAATAGTTAGTTTCTTCTCAAAACCTTTAGTAACACCAATTACCATATTGTTCATAATAGCTTTAACTGTACCTGACAATGCTTTGGCAAATTTAGTGTCTTCTTTAGTTGCGAACACAATATTATTGTCTTCTTTAGTAATAGCAACGCCATCAGCAAAAGTAAACTCTAATTCTCCTAAGAGACCTTTTACTTTTACGTATGAACCATTTAATGTAACTTCAACACCAGCAGGAACTACTAATGGAGTTTTTGCAATACGTGATAACATATGTTGATACCCCTATTACGCAACAACACATAAAACTTCGCCACCAACTTTAAGTGCACGAGCTTTACGATCAGTAATTACACCACGTGAAGTTGACACAATTGCCACTCCCAAACCGTTCATCACAGTAGGAAGATCTTCACAACCACGGTAGATACGTAATCCAGGACGTGAAACACGTTCAATTCTTTCGATTACTGGTCTACCAGCATAGTAACGCAAACTGATTGTTAATTCAGGTTTTGCACTACCATCAACTTTATAATCATCAATATAACCTTCTTCTTTTAAAACTTTAGCAATTGATGCTTTAATTTTAGATGAAGGCATAGTAACAACCTCTTTATTCGCAGTCTGAGCGTTGCGAATACGAGTTAGCATATCTGCAATAGTATCTTGCATCATTTTTTATAACTCCTTCTTACCAACTAGCTTTAACTACGCCAGGGATGTCACCCTTAAGGGCTAATTCACGCAATTTATTACGCGCGATACCAAATTTACGGAACGTACCTCTTGGGCGACCAGTCAAAGCACAACGATTACGTTGGCGAGTAGGTGCTGCATTGCGAGGTAGTTGTTGTAAAGCCAATCTAGCTTCAAATTTCTCTTCATCAGATTTAGATGAATCATTGATAATAGCAAACAAAGCTTCACGTTTAGCAGCAAATTTAGCCACTAACTTAGCACGCTTAGTTTCTCTTTCAATTAACGCTAATCTAGTCATTTATAATTTTCCTTATTTGATTGGGAAACTGAATGCTTTTAATAAAGCACGTGCTTCGTCACCGTTTTTAGCAGTTGTAGTAATAGTAATATTCATACCACGTAAAGCATCAATTTTATCGTATTCAATTTCAGGGAAAATAATTTGTTCTTTAACACCAAAATTGTAGTTTCCGAATTTATCAAATGATTTACCATTTAATCCACGGAAGTCACGAACACGCGGCAATGCAACGTTTACTAAACGATCCAAGAATTCATACATCTTGTCTTTACGTAAAGTCACCATGCAACCTACTGGATAACCCTCACGGATTTTGAAACCAGCGATTGATTTACGCGCTTTTGTTACTACAGGCTTTTGACCAGCGATTTTTGTTAAATCTGATAGAGCAAAGTCCATTACTTTCTTATCCGCAACAGCTTCACCTAAACCAATGTTTAAAGTGATTTTTTCAATGCGCGGCACTTCCATAACTGAGCCATAATTAAATTGTTTCATTAATTCAGGAACTACAGTAGTATTATAAAAATCTTTTAATCTTGCCATTTATACACTCCCGAATTAACCAACTTGTTTACCAGTTGATTTGAATACGCGAACTTTTTTACCATCTTCTACTTTAAAACCAACACGGTCAGCTTTTTTAGTTTCAGCATTGTAAATAGCCACGTTTGAAATATCAATCGGCTTGTTCAAAGTCTCAATCCCACCTTGAATATTTTTCATAGGATTAGGACGAACATGTTTTTTTACCACATTAACGCCTTCAACGATAACTTTCTGCCCTTCAGCTACAACTTGCTGAATCTGAGCAACTTTACCCTTGTCTTTACCAGCGATAACGATAATTTCATCACCTTTACGAATTTTTCTCATTGCTACCTACCTTAAATTACTTCTGGAGCTAATGAAACGATCTTCATGAATTTTTCTGTACGTAATTCACGAGTAACCGGACCAAAAATACGAGTACCAATTGGCTCTAATTTCGCATTTAACAATACCGCAGCATTGTTGTCGAATTTAACCAAAGAACCGTCAGCGCGACGCACGCCTTTTGCTGTACGAACTACAACAGCATTATACACGTCACCTTTTTTTACACGACCACGTGGTGAAGCATCTTTAATCGATACTTTAATGATATCACCAACGCTCGCATAACGACGTTTTGAACCGCCCAACACTTTAATGCACTGCACAGAGCGCGCACCAGTATTGTCAGCAACATCCAATTTTGTTTGCATTTGAATCATGTGATTTTACCTTTCCAACTTAACACGTTCAATAAACGGCCAGTATTGGGCCCGAAAGATTTCGGACTAACTAGACATTAGAAGTTAAGGCGCTAATTATAGCATAGACAACAACCAATTAGCAAGTACATTTATTGCAATAAGTTAGTTATTTATGCTTTCTCAAATTTGCGCTCATAACAAAACCATATTACAAACCGTTTATTGATTTAAAATAGTCCAATAACGTAATGAATATGCAAAAATGCTACACACATACATAAACAACACATTATCATGCTATATATTAGCATGTATTATATGATAAGCTTACGTCTTTATAAACCCCAGTCCTCACTTTTTATGGCTGAATAAGCAATTCAAGTTGAGTAAATCGTTCTTTAACAAGTTGGTAA
>RXKA01000038.1 GCA_003962985.1 Pseudomonadota bacterium
ATCTTGTTAAAGATCTGTTTTAGTTCTTCTTTTCTACCACCGTTTCTCAGCGGCAGGACGGTATTATCACACAACATCTACTACAATGTCAAATTATTTCACTAAATTAATTCAACAACAAACAAACACAGCTCCACCTCAAATGCCCAATTAACACTGTAGCACAACGACTTAAACAACATTATACACAATACAAAAAAGTTACTATAATTCCCAAATTTCTTGTATTTAGGTTAATATATAGTAACTTTAGTTGCTTCTTTAGTTATTTTATTAGCTATCTCTTAGTATGTATAGGTAACCATTGTTTGAAAATAGAAGAAATTACCTCCATCGACAAAGTTAGTAGCAGGAGATATTGCATAATCACCCTGTACATGTACTATTAATCCTTTAGGAGCACCATTTGGCACCCATTTTAAATCGACATCAAATTCTTGCATTGGATTAACAGTATTAAATTGTTCGTAAGCAATCTCAATCTTCGTGCGGCTATCTCCAGGAATTGGTTTAAAGATTAATGCACCACGGTAAGAATTACCAGCACCCTGTTCAATCATACCAGCACCAAGACCTGATGTATATAATGGGTCATTAACAATTGTAAAGGTATATGGAGAAATGAATCCGCCATTATAAAATGAGTTTTGTGGACCAAACATTGTATCATATGATATCTCTGCATTTAGCCAATCATCAAAACTATAACCAAACTTGGCTCCCATCAGATAACTATTGACTGCACCATCACCAACCACCTGCGGAGTAGTAGTTGCCATTCCCCATGTATTCTGGTTACCGATCTGCACACCTAGATTAAATTTATTAATTGGATTTAGATGAAACTCATATTCTGAATCCGCATAGAGTGTATTTGCATAACCAGAGAAAGAATATGCCCACATATTTAATTTATAATTGTCACTTGGGTGGAATATTGCACCGAGTGCCATGCTACCACCAGAGGTGTAGTTATCGGTAAAAATCTGTTGTTGTCCATTATATGGTGAACGAGTAACATAATTACCATAACTTTGGTTATACATAGTATCTTGTCCAAAACTTGTTGATCCCATCGGTTCAAAAGCATTTGTAGCAATACCTGTTAAGCGCCAATTATTAGAAATTTGATAGTTAACTAATGCCCCTTGGTAAGGAGCAGTTACCAACATTGCATCATCATATGAGTTCATCCATGGAGTAGTTAGAATAATCCAACCAGCATCAACCTGCACTTTATCTGCCAATTGATATTCTACATATAGCTGTGATGGAGTTACCACTTGTGAATTTGGTAACATATAATATGAAATATCACCACTTAGATAGCGCATACCAGGTTGTAAAAATGGATTCACTACCTCTAATGTACCACCAAGAGCAAAACCGCCAACATGTCCAGATTGCATAAAAAGACTACCACCATAGGCGTAGTTATTATTTGGGACATTTAAAATTGCCCATGTAGTACCAACTTGAGCGTTGTAAGTACCATTAGTAAAAAATTGTTCCCATAATCCCTTATTACTAACATCGCTTTCGCTAACCATATGACGACCACCTGCGGTTAACATATGATTATATGGATCTTGAATATAATTATTCGGTGAAATGTACTTATCGTGATATGCGGTAGTTATACAAACACCATCTTCATCACGCGCACATTGATCAATTGTGAAATCATTACTTTCTGCGCTATTATAGATTAAACGTTTTTCTTTTTTTATTTCAGCAGGTGTTGCTACAGAACTTTCGGAAACTGCTACATCAGCAAAAGATAGCATCGGCATACTTGTCATTATTAATGACATTAGTGTTTTAATACGCATAACTCCCTCATTGATAATAATAATTTGATTAAGGCGTATTTTATCATTGCTATTGAGCGTTAACACTAGCGAAAAGCTACTATCTTCAACTATTTAAGAATACATCTTGTTATAATAACGCCAAATATTTATTTTTAAACTATCAATTTGAGCGTAACTATATGATACTATTTGAATCTATACTCTTAGTTGCAATTATAATAATAATTAGCATTTTTACAACACTTAAAACCACAAAAGCACTAAATCAAACCAATTTGTTAGATAAAACAGATTTTAAAATCATGTTTTTGCTAACTTTTATGTATTCATTAGTTGCGCTATATAATCTTGGTTCATTAAATTCGCCAACTGGAAGTTGGAATGCACAAAATAGAAATGACACACTAACTCTAAACTTTAATCAGCCAACGAAGATATCTGCTATTTATTATTACACAGGAATTAGTAATGGCAAATATCACTGGGACTATCTGAGTAATAATCTTGAACCTGGTATATTTGATGATTCAACTGCACGTCTTGGCTATCCCGCACATTATAAATGGAATAAATTTAATCCTAATATAGCCAATAAAGTTTCACAAATTCAATTAGTTTTAGATGAACCTGAGCTAGAAATTAAGCAACTTGCTATTTTTGATGAACAAAATCATTATATTAGTGGCATCAAAGTAAGTTCATCAAATAATTCAAGTACCAATAACTTAATAATGCCAATTGAACCTAATAACTATCAAGATAATTATCTTAGTTCAACCTATTTTGACGAAATTTTTTATGCTACTACCGCTTATCAATATCTTCACAAATTAAACCCTTATGTTGCAGTACATCCGCCATTGGGGATGTTAATTATTGCTATCGGTATTTTATTCTGCGGAATGAATGCTTTTGGCTGGCGCATTATGCCTGCTCTCGCAAGTATAGCATTAGTTCCTCTTATGTATATTTTTGCCAAGCGACTATTTGGCAATAGACTCTCTGCCGTGATAGCAAGTGTTATTATCATGTTTGAACCAATGCATTACGTAATGGGTAAAATTGCTTTCCTTGATGGAATTGTTACCTTCTTCATTTTATTAGAATATTATTATTTATATAGTTATTTACAATTAAGACAAAATTGTGCTTCAATTAATGATTGTTACACTACGCTCTTAAAAATGGGAATTGCTTTTGGAATCGGCATTTCTTGTAAATGGAGTGCACTCTACTTCACCGTTCCACTACTTTTATCATTACTATATGGAGAAATCGCATTAGCTAAACCAAATATTAAGCAATTTCTACATTCCGTAGTCTTTTTATTTGTTACATTAGTCATACTGCCACTTAGTATTTACTGTTTAAGCTATGTACCATTTATAATTTCACAAACAGACACTGAATTATTTAGTTTCATCTGGCGTATTCAAACCTATATGTATCAATTCCAAGCCCATGGCTTAGCTAATGCTACTCATCCATATGCATCAAACTGGTTAGAATGGAGTACATTGAAAACACCAATGTCATTATTTTTTTGGCAGGATGGCACTGTGGCAAATTCAATTGCTTTTATCGCTCATCCATTAATTGCTGTTGCTACTTTCCCTATTTTATTATTCCTAATTGCCATTAGCATAAAACAACGTGGAAAATTACAGCCATGGTTTCTGCTTATTGCAATTTGTGCCCAATATCTGCCATATGCATTTATTACTCATATCATGTTTATTTACTATTTCTACTCAACCATTCCACTATTAATACTGGGTTTGGTAGAAATTCATAATACATTATTTGATTGGAATAAGCCTGTTCACCGCTATATAACTTACTTACTCTTAGGTTTATATATAGCCATTTTTATTATGTTTATCCCCGCAACTAGTGGTATCGAATTCCCACGTGATTATGTGGTAAAATATCTATTATGGCGTAATGGCTGGAACTTCTAAATTTAAAAGGTATTTAATAATGCGTAAAACATCTGTAATTACCGCGCTAGCAATATTACTTTCGTTACCAATCTCCGCATGGGCAACATTGGGACAAAACGTGCAATCTATCAATATTGATGCAAGTAACTTAAATGCAGAAGTTAGGAGTACCGACCGTGGAGCATATCAGATTTATGAATTGACTGCAGCGAATGCTGATGGCGGCGGTGGTTATGTACGTGAATATCTCGACCCCAATAATGATGTAGTGTTTGGTGTAAGTTGGTCTGGTATAACTTATCAAGCTGCAGAATTAGTTTTGGGAGCATATCTCAATCAAGCTAAGGCTCTTGCAGGAACTGATCAAAATCGCTTTGATTATGATATGGGTGGTTCTGAAGACAACTACAATGGATATTTTGTCTTAGTCCCTGCAACACCTTATGGTCTTAATACTGCGGTTGTGCGTTAAACCTCAACACAATGTGCGACTAATCCAAAAGTTATTTACTTAGCGTTACGAATTGTCTTACTCACAATCAAGGTTCCGCAAGTATTACCAAAAATATTAACCATTGTCCGTACGCGATCGACAATACGATCTAATGGCATCAGAATTGCAATTGCGGACAATGGAATCCCTGCCATACCAAATACTGTCACAAAACTCACCATTGAAGTTTCTGGAATTCCACCAACAGCAATACCCGTTAGGATACACACTAGTGCTAAAAGTAATTGTTGACTAATATCGGGATGAATGCCAAGTATATGCATAAAGAATAAACATGCCGCTATTTCATACATCATGCCTGAAGCAAAATTCATAGAAGCACAAATTGGTAACATAAAATTAATTACTTTTTTGTCACCACCAAATTGTTCCGCTTTTTCTAACGCAATTGGTAGGGTTGCTAATGAACTAGAGGTAACAAATGCCGTCGTGAAAATTGGTAATGATTGCTGCAATAAATTGCGCACACCCAATTTTTTATATAAAAAAACTACCAATATCAATTGCCATAAAAAATGAATAAATAAACCAACAAAGAATAGACCAACAAATTTTAATAATCCAAGTAGATTAGTCCCTAAGCTGCCACTTAAATAACTCTCTGCTACCGAATTACCGACCAAAACAAAAATTGCCAGTGGTGCTAGGTACATCACACCATTAAGCAGAGCTAGGAACATTTCACGCAAACTACTCATCACATTCAATACAGGAATGGCTTTATCATGATTTAACGCACAAGTAATACCAAATAATATTGAAAATACAACAATTGGTAAAACATCAAAATTAACTAATGAATGAAAGATATTTGAAGTAAATAGGTAATTAAAAATCTGCGCGGGATTAATTGCCGTTGATGTTGAATCAGTATATTTCGCTGCACTTAATAGACTTTGCGCATTAATGTTGCCACTAATATCAACCAAATTAAAAACAATTAAGCCTATGGTTACCGCAATAATTTCTGTACATAGAATATAGACAACTGAATTACGCGCAACAATTTTAAGTTCACGAATCTGCTTCAGATTACCAATCGAAACAATTAATGAGGTCATTACAATTGGCAAGGCACATAACTTCAATAGATTTATGAATGTAGAACTAATAAATTCGAGATGAATAAATAACTTAGGTATAATTAAAGCAATAATAAATGCAAAAACTACACTTGCTAAGACTATCTTACCTTGATGCTCGCGAAATAATTTACCCATTCTAATTATCCTTCTGATTAAAGATCATTCCCACGTAACTGTAAATTCCACAAATATGAATAATGCTTATTTGCATTCAATAACTCTTGATGTGTTCCAGACTCAATGATATTACCATGATCTAGTACATAAATCATATCTGCATTAACAATCGTGGATAGGCGATGTGCAATAACAATCGTCGTACGACCTTTTGCAACATGTAACATTGCTTGTTGAATTAAATCTTCGGTATGATTATCTAGTGCTGAGGTTGCTTCATCCAAAATCAAAATTGGTGGATTTTTCAAAATTGCCCGCGCTAAAGCAATCCGTTGGCGCTGCCCACCTGATAGGCGCTGACCTCGTTCACCTATCATAGTTTGATAACCATCAGGTAATTGTAAGATAAACTCTTCTGCTTCAACTAATTTTGCTACTGCATAAATTTGCTCTAAACTTGCTGCAAAACTACCATAGGCAATATTTTCAGCAATTGTTCCATCAATAAGGAAGGTTTCTTGACTCACTACACCGATTTGTTGACGAAGAGAATTAAGAGTTAATTCTTTGATATCCTGCCCATCAACCGTAATTTGTCCACCCTGATAATCATATAAACGTAATAATAATTTGATAAGCGTCGATTTACCAGAACCTGTACCGCCAACTAACGCAATAGTCTGCCCAGCGGGAATGGTTAAATTTAGACCATGAAATAAACTATCGCGCTCATTATATGCAAAATTAACATGGTTAAAATGTACTTCACCATTACATGGTGATTTAATCACCTTTGCACCATCTTGAATCGTAACAGGAGCACTCAACAATCCCATGACACGGGTAATTGATGCCATTGAACGTTGATACATATCGGTAACTTGACCCAATTGGTTAAGTGGCCACAATAAACGCTGCGATAAGAAAATCAGAATACTATACGAAGCAACTGCAATTTGTTTATCAATGGTTAAAATACCACCATAAATTAATGAGACTAAAAAGCCACTCATAATGATAATCCGAATTACTGGTGTTGCTGCTGCAGATAATAAAATTGCATGTTTATTTGCATTAGCGTACTCATTACTAAATTGCTTTAGTTGCTCACTCTCATACTTTTCTGTCGTAAAGTTTTTGATGGTTGCAATTCCTGATAAATTAGCATTTAATTTAGCATTTAACGCCCCCGCCGAATTTCTTACTCGCAAATAACGTGGTGCCAATTTATTGCGGAAGAAAAAGACACCAATTATAATCAATGGCATAGGTAAGAAACTTAATAGCGCTACTTTAGCCGAAATTATAAAGAAAATAACACCAATAATTAATGTTGAACTAACGATTTGAATAATTTGATTAACTCCATCATTCATAAAGCGTTCAAGTTGATTAATATCATCATTTAAAATCGCCATTAAATTACCAGTTGCTTTATTTTCAAAATATTCTAACTGCAAGTTTTGAATATGCTGATAACTATCCATCCGTAAATCATGTTGAATATGTTGTGCTAAATAACACCATTTTAAAGAATACAAGTATTGAAAAGTTGATTCTAGCATCCAAATCAAGCCAGTAAAAGAGCCTAAACTAACTATTTGAGCAATCACATTGTGTATTCCCCAATGAGCCAGCATTGAATCTTGTTGTTTGACAACTACATCAACCGCAACCCCGATAAGAATTTCTGGGAAGATATCAAAAATCTTATTCATTAACGAATAAAAAGTTGCAAGACCAATATCAACTCGATAGTTTTTGGCATAGCGAAATAATTGAACTAATGGATGCAAGAGGTAATCCTTCTATTAATAAATATTATACTTTGTGTTCGGCAATCGCTTTAACATTACGTAAAATGTTACCTGCAATAGTGTCTAACTGTAAATCATTATCATCAGTACCAAATGGGTCTTCTAATTCTTCCGCCATCAGTTCTAAGCCCAATAATATATACAACATCACCAACATCATAGGAATAATTAGGTAACCAAATTTATCTGCCCAACCAAAAGGGAAAATTAGCGAGTAAAACAATAAACCTTGCTTAACAAAGAAAGAAAATGAAATTGGCACTGGCGTACTTGCAATTCGCTCACAACCACCAGTAACATTAATCAAGCTAACAATATGGGTATCTAATGATAAATATTGCTCCATAGTAAGAATACCATCTTTACGCAACTGGTTAATTGCACGATACATATGATTTGCTAAATAAACACATGGGTGTACGTTCGCACTTGGATCATAAATTACTCCGATAGATGCGAACTCTTTAATAATTGACTCAACGTCTTTACGTAAATGTGATTTGAGAACTTGCGGAAAAATCCGTAGGAAGTCATAAAATTCATGGTGTTCTGCTAAACCCGCGAAATTCTCGAATTTCATACTAACATTACGACAATCATTAACTAATGTTCCCCATAAGTTACGTCCTTCCCACCAGCGTGAATACGTCGTATTAACCCGAAAGCTAATTACAATGGAGAGGACAAAACTAAATACCAAATGAAATTGCCCGAGATTAGGATTATGAATTTTATCAAATAATGTCCAATAATTCTCCATAATAACGATACTCAGAGCATAAACCGTCAGTACTGTCATTACAGGGAATAATTTGCGGAATACTTTTTCACGATGAAAGAAAAACATATGATTAAACCACGTTTGTAAATCATGTGCTTTACCGTGTTTGATATTGCTACCAAAAAAGACATTAAAAATCGTCATTAAGAATTTCATATTTTATCTGCCACTTCATTAATATCGCGACCTGATAATGCATGATGAATTGCTTTATCCATTCTTCGATTCGCAAAGTTACTACTAATTTGATTTAAGTCATCAGTTTGCTGTTTGATTTTATTAGTTAATTGCGCATAATCATCAGGTGCTTTGGCTAAGGTTATTTTTAATTTCATAATCGCATTATTAATCTGACTTAACTCTTCTTCGGTCAATAAATCCGCATCAAGATATAATGCTTTCTCGACTGAGTCAATTAGTGCCTGTGCATCAACTACTGCTTCTTGATATAATCGTACTTGCATATCATGATTGGCATTCGAGATTGACTCTTGCAACATTGCCCCGATTTGTTCATCGCTTAAACCAAAACTGGGTTTTACCTCAATCGAACTAGTAACGCCTGTCATCATTTCTTTTGCACTAACTGATAATAGACCATCCGCATCAATTTGATAGGTAATTCGTATACGTGCTTGCCCTGCTACCATTTGCGGGATACCACGCAAGGTAAATTTAGCTAATGAACGACAATCTTTAACTAACTCACGTTCACCTTGTACTACGTGCACCGTCATCGCAGTTTGACCATCTTTATAGGTGGTAAAATCTTGTGCACGCGCAATTGGTAATGTTGAATTACGTGGAATAATTTTTTCAACTAATCCACCCATAGTTTCAACCCCCAATGATAATGGTGTTACATCAAGTAAGAGCCAATCATCTTTTTTATTTCCCACCAAAACATCTGCTTGGATACTAGCCCCTATTGCGACTACTTCATCAGGATTAATTGAAGTTAGCGGTTCACGTCCAAATAATTCACCAACCATCTGACGCACTAATAACATGCGGGTCGAACCACCGACCATGATAACTTCATCAATTTGATCCTTATCTAATTTAGCATCACGTAGCGCTTTTTTAACTGGCAGAAGTGTTTTTTGTACCAAATGGCGTACCAAATTTTCATACTCTGTACGCGTAATTACAAAATTTACCAAACGTTTAGTTGAGAGTACTACGCTAAAAGAGGCTTTTTCAGATTGAGATAATTGTTCTTTTATTTTCTTCGCATTGATTAGTAATATCGCACTATCTTCATCATTGAGCTGCGAGAGTCCTGCCTTCTCCATAATATAACAAGATAAGCGATGATCAAAATCATCACCACCCAAATGCGTATCACCACCAACAGCAAGAACCTCAAACACTCCTTTAGTTAAACTTAGAATTGAGACATCTAAAGTCCCACCACCTAAATCATAAACCAAAAAAGTACCTTCATTTTTACTATCTAATCCATACGCAATTGCAGCCGCCGTTGGCTCATTAAGTAACCGTAATACATTAAGCCCAGCTAGCTCACCCGCTTGACGGGTTGCTTGACGTTGTGCATCATCAAAATAAGCTGGAACAGTTATAACCACCCCAGTTGGCTCTTCACCAAGCGCTTCTACTGCCATATTGCGTAGATAACGTAGGATATCTGCTGATACTTCAACGGGATTTTTAACACCTTGAGCGGTATCAATTTGAATTAAACCAGAACTATTAACAAATTTATATGGATAACGAATAGTCGTGTCTAAATCAGCAAAACTACGTCCCATGAAACGCTTTACCGACACAATTGTATTACTCGGATCAGTACTTCGTAATGTTGCTGCCTGCGATCCGATCTGGGTTTCCTTACCATAATTAACAATTGATGGGATTAGTTTACACCCATCATGATTAACTAAAACAGTTGCCTCACCACTTCTAACTGTCGCGACTAAGGAATTAGTCGTACCTAGATCGATTCCAATTGCGATATTATGTTGATGTGGATTACCTGATAAATCAGGTTCTGCAATTTGTAATAATGCCATTTTATATATTTCCTAGTGTATTTCTTTATAAGTTACTTAGCGTACGGTCTACAACTTGTAGTAATTTATCATAAAAAGATAGTTGCTTGATTAATTCAATAATTTCATTATATTGTTGAACCGCAAAATATTGATTAATTGTCACTACCAAATTATCTGCTTCATCTTTAAGCTGTTGTTCAATTTCTTCAAGTGCATCAATATCGCTCGCACTTTCTGCTTCTTCAATAGATTCTCGTAATTCAATCTGTTTAAGTAAAAATTCTGGAGTAAATTTTGTATCATGCACTAAATCAACAGCTATCTTGGCTAATTCTAACAAGTAAATTGCTCGCGTTAGGGGATTCAACAACGTATTATAGGCATGATTAATATAACTGGATATTGACAATGCCAACGTAGATAATTCACTATCATTAGCAAAATTATCTGGATGATATTCTTGTTGTAAAGTCCGCATTTTTGATTTTAGTGCCGTCATGTCAAGCATAAAGCTTTGTGGAAGATCAAATAACTGATAGTAATTTTGTTGTAATATATTTTTGTTCATAATCGTATTAATAATTTCAGCTCTGCTCTTGGGATATCCCCAATTATTTGCTATCTAATTTTAAAAAAGTGAATGCCCCAATTTGGGGCATATCTTTTAGCAATCAATGTTGCCTGCTATACAGTAAAACTTTCACCGCAACCACATTCATCTTTGGTATTTGGATTGGTAAACTTAAATCCTTCCTGCACACCTTCCTTAACATAGTCAAGAACCGTGCCATCTAGATACTGTAAACTCTTAGCATCAACAAAGATTTTGATTCCATTTGATTCAAAGGTTTGATCATCTTGATTAATGGTATCTACAAATTCCAGCTTATAAGCCAATCCTGAGCAACCAGAAGTTTTGACACCAAGGCGCAATCCAATACCCTTGCCCCTTTTAGTTAAAAATGCCTGAACTCTTGCTGCTGCAGACTCTGTCGCTCTTATTGCCATAATAAATTCCTATTTATTTTTTGCTTTATAATCATCAATTGCGGCTTTAATCGCATCTTCAGCCAATACTGAACAATGGATCTTAACAGGTGGTAGTTCTAACTCCTCTGCAATATCCATATTTTTGATTTGCTGTGCTTCATCTAAAGTTTTACCTTTTAGCCACTCGGTAACCAATGATGATGATGCAATAGCAGATCCGCAACCATAGGTTTTAAATTTGGCATCTTCAATAACGCCATTATCACCAACTTTGATTTGTAATTTCATTACATCACCACAAGCTGGTGCACCCACCATACCTGTACCAACATGAGCATCATTTTTGTCTAATGTACCTACATTACGTGGGTTTTCGTAGTGCTCGACTACCTTATTTGAATATGCCATTGTTATATCCCTTTTTAATGTAAAATTACATCACGTTGATTACCATGTTCTGCCCATTGGAAATTTGCAACATCAATACCGTCTTGATACATTTCCCATAGCGGCGATAACTCACGCAACTTACTCACTTTATCTTGTAATAATTTTATTGTATAGTCAATTTCTTGCTCAGTCGTGAAACGGCTGATACTGAAACGAATTGAACTATGAGCTAACTCATCATTACGCCCTAACGCACGTAAAACATATGAAGGCTCTAATGACGCAGATGTACATGCCGAACCACTCGATACTGCAATATCTTTAATTGCCATCATTAACGATTCACCTTCAACATAGTTAAAGCTAATATTAAGATTTTGAGCAACACGCTGCTCTAAATCACCATTAACATAAACCTCTTCCATGTTTTGTAACCCAGCTAATAGCTTATCTCTTAATGCTCTCAATCTAGGCAACTCAGTCGGCATTTCTTGTTTAGCTAACTCAAATGCTGCACCCATACCAACTATTTGATGAGTCGGTAATGTACCAGACCTAAATCCACGCTCATGACCACCACCATGAATTAATGGTAGTAATCGCACACGAGGCTTACGGCGGATGTATAACGCACCGACACCTTTAGGACCATAAACTTTATGTGCTGAAAAGCTCATCAAATCAACACTTATCTCAGATAAATTTACATCAACCTTGCCAACAGCTTGCGCTGCATCGACGTGAAAAATGACTCCCTTTTCACGACATAGTTTACCAATCGCACTAATATCTTGAATAACACCAATTTCATTGTTGACAAACATCACTGACAATAAAATAGTGTCACTACGTATTGCTGCTGCTAGTTTATTAAGATCAATCAAACCATTTTCTTCAGGGTTTAGATATGTTACTTCAAAACCAATCCGCTCCAATTCACGCATAGTATCTAAAGTAGCCTTATGCTCGGTTTTTATCGTGATTAGGTGCTTACCTTTTTCTTGATAAAATTGAGCGGCTCCTTTTAGCGCAAGATTAATAGATTCGGTAGCCCCAGAAGTCCAAATAATCTCTTTCTCATCACAACCAACAGTGTCTGCCACTTGTTTGCGTGCCTTTTCTACAGCAGCCTCAGCTGTCCAGCCAAAGCTATGTGAACGCGATGCTGGATTACCGTACTCTTCAGTTAAGTAAGGCATCATTTGTTCTAATACACGTGGATCAATTTTGGTTGTAGCTGCGCTATCCAAATATATTGGCAATTTTAACGTCATTTTATCTATTTGCTCCTGCAATTAATTACGTACGGCAAAACATAATTTTTGATGGTTCTCGTGAATCAGCACGACTCAATAAATCTTTTAAGGTAATTTGCTCTAAATAATTGTATAATTCTTTAGTTAAACCAGCCCATAAATCGTGTGTCAAACATGGACCTGTTTCCTTACAATTTTTACCACCACGACAAGTACGCGCATCCATATCTTCATCAACCGCTTTAATAATTTCAGAAATATGAATATCGCCCAAATCGCGACTCAATACATATCCGCCACCAGGACCTTTATAACTTTTTACAATCTGTCCTTTACGCAATTTAACAAACAATTGCTCTAGGTACGATAACGAAATATTTTGACGTTCACTAATATTATATAGAGTAATCGGACGCTTGTTATCATCACTATAAATAGCTATATCTAGTAACGCCGTTACTGCAAATTTTCCCTTAGTAGTTAATTTCATATTTAACTATCCTTAAATCTTTATAAAACATAAAACATATCATTTCTATTAGGTTAGTTGATTAAAGTTAAATTGACTAACCACTTAAATGAATAACAATAATATAAACAATGTTCCCGTATTGTACATTAACCCAGTATTTTTGTCAAGTAAATAACATTATTATTTTTGTTATGTTTGATGGCGTTGTTTTACATAGCAATTGCAGTAGTGCCAGTCAGGAAGAAATCAATAAATCTTCTAATCTTAGGTTCAACATAGCGAAACTTAGAATAATAGTAATAAATATCCTTATCCGTTGCTTGATACTCAGGAAAAATCTCATGAAGTTGATTGGTTTGTAAATAAGATTGCACAATATAGTGCGGTAACTGTACGATACCAATACCATTTAACGCACACTCCAACATTGCACTAATTTTATTTAAAACTAAATATGGCTTAATTTCTAGCTCGACACCCTGCTTTAACTTGATTATCTGATTAGAAACAATTCGATTTTCATGGCAAATATATTTGTACTTAGTAATTTCACTTAATTGCTCTGGATAGCCATATTGCTGAAATAAGCTGGGACTACCACATAGTACATAGCTAGCTTTACATAAGCTTTTTTGTATCAAGTCCTCATCTGATGGCGGTGAAGCAAAACCGATTGCAATATCGATATCACCCGTCGAAAAATCAGGGATTTCTTCACTAATCGTAATTGCTAACTGAATTTTTGGAAATTGCTCACTAAATGATGCAATATACGGAAAAATCAACTTATTGGCAAAATGTTCAAAAATACAAACCCGCAAAACACCCTCTGGATAATCAAGAAATTGTTTACACATCAATCGAGTTTCATCCAACTCTTTTTGCAACCTTCGACATTGATGTAATAACAATATTCCATTTTCAGTTAGCTGAATTCGTTGGTTAGCACGAATAAATAAATCGCTCCCAATTTGCTGCTCAAGTTTTTTGATTTGCAAACTAACCGCGGTTTTACTAACATTTAGCTTACGTGCTGCATCGGTAATACTTTGCGTATTCGCAACAACAGCAAAAGTTTCAAATAAATCTGCATTAATCATGATATGTAAAGTTTTTCTTAACAACTGTTGAGATTATTATAACATTATTACGATAGTGTAAAGTATATAATAACGTCACTAAGCATAAGGAGCGGAAAATGGCACATAATAACTGGGATGCTTCACTGTATGATGGCAAACATAGCTTTGTTACTGAGTATGGCAATGATATTGTGGAATTACTGAATGCACAATCTAATGAACTAATTTTGGACATCGGGTCTGGGAGTGGTGAATTAACTGCCAAGATAAATAACCTTGCTTTAAACGCAATAGGAATTGATGCATCAGCAAACATGGTTAATCAAGCTAAACTCAGATTCCCAGAGATAACGTTTTATCAACATAATGCCGAAGAACCATTTCCATTCGAAGATAAATTTGATGCAATTTTTTCGAATGCGGCTCTCCACTGGATGCTAAATCCAAAGCCAGTTATTGCCAATATCGCACAAGCCTTAAAATCCGATGGGCGGTTTGTGTTTGAGATGGGCGGTAAAGGTAATATTGCAACTATTATCCAAGCTATTGAATTTGCAGCACAACAAGTTGGAATAACTGAGTTGCCAATTTATAACTACTTTCCCTCAATCGGTGAATATGCTAGTTTACTGGAACAACACGGATTAAACGTTGTATATGCCGTCACATTCAAACGCCCAACGCTCTTACAAGGAGAAGATGGACTACGCAATTGGATTAGAATGTTTAGAAACTCGATCATCAAAGACCTTGACCAAGAGCAAGCTGAAGATTTTTTTCGCCATGCTGAAGCATTTGCAGCTAATAAACTGTATGTGAATCAACAATGGGTAGCTGATTATGTACGTTTACGTATGGTAGCAATTAAATCCTAAATAATTCGCCAAAATTTAGCAAGGTAATAAGCATGATAAGCTACGAGAAATAATCATTGTTGATTGACTATACTCACTGTTTACGGTATAATAATAAATGTTTTTACTTTTTTAAAGTTCTCAAGAACTGAAAGAATCTATACAAAATGAAACAAAATATTATCAATAAAATCTGGGATCATCATGTGGTACAAAATAAGCCTGGATTCCCTACTACACTCTATATCGATAGAATCTTGTTACACGAAGTAACCTCAGCCCAAGCGTTTGCAGAATTAAAAAAACGCAATATTCCGATTCGCAATAAAGATCATTTGTTGGCAACTATCGATCATTCTATTCCAACTGATAAAAATCGCGCCGTAATTGCCGATGAAATTGCCAGAACCCAAGTTGATACCTTGCGTAGAAATTGCCAAGAAACAGGTGTGACGATTTATGATATTGAAAGCTCACATCAAGGAATTGTTCACGTGGTTGGACCTGAACTAGGATTTACATTACCTGGTACGACTATAATTTGTGGTGATTCACATACTTCAACACACGGTGCATTTGGTGCGCTTGCGTTTGGCGTAGGAACATCAGAAATCACTCACGCAATGGCTTCAAGCTGTATTTTGCAAAGTAAACCAAAAACATTCAAAGTTGAATTCACAGGTAAGCCAAGTAAATACTTTACTGCCAAAGATGCAATTTTGAAATTAATTTCAGTAATTGGAATTGGTGGCGGACAGGGTTGTGTCATTGAATATGTTGGTGAATACATTCGTGAACTTAGCATGGAAGGTCGTATGACTATCTGTAATATGTCAATTGAATGTGGTGCTCGCGCTGGTTTAGTTGCTCCTGACGCAACTACATTCGCATACTTGGAAGGACGTGAATACGCTCCTAAAGGTGCAGCGTGGGAAAAAGCTAAAACGGAATGGTTGAAATTAGTTAGTGACGCAGATGCAGATTATGATCAATCAATCACTATTGATTTAACCGATGCAGCTCCAATGCTAACATGGGGTATTAACCCAGAACATGCTATCGCGATTAATGAAACGGTACCTGGTTTAGATTCAGGAAGCGACAAATCAACATTAGAAAAAGCTTACGCTTATACTGGATTACACGCAGGACAAAACCTAGCAGGTATTAGTGTGGATTATGTTTTTGTTGGTAGTTGTACTAATGGACGTATTGAAGACTTACGTGCTGTAGCTAGTATTTTAGATGGTCGTAAAGTTGCACCACACGTAACAATGTATATTGTGCCAGGTTCTGAACAAGTCTTAGCACAAGCAAAAGCTGAGGGATTAGATAAAATTTTTGCAGCCGCTGGTGCCGATTTCAGAATGCCTGGTTGCTCAATGTGTTTAGCAATGAATCCAGATAAGGTTCCTGAAGGTAAACGTTGTGTAAGTACCTCAAACCGTAATTTTATTGGTCGTCAAGGTCCAAATAGTATTACTCATTTGGCTTCACCACAAACAGCAGCAGCAAGTGCTGTTCTTGGTTATGTAGCTAGCGAAGGAGATTTATAATGGAAAAATTTGATACGTTCAATAGTAAAGTAATTCCTGTTGATTTAGACAATGTTGATACCGACATGATTATCCCTGCACAACACCTAAAAAGTGTTAGCAAGGAAGGTTTTGGAGAACACTTATTCTCTAATCTACGCCAAATGTATCCTGATTTTATTTTAAATCGTCCAGAATATAGCACAGGACAGATTTTATTGTCTAAATCTAACTTTGGCTGTGGATCATCACGTGAGCATGCCGCATGGGCAATTCAACAGTACGGCATAAAAGCAGTAGTATGTAGCTCGTTTGGTGATATCTTCTTTAACAATTCAGCTAAAAATGGTTTATTGTTAATTACTCTACCTGAAGAAACAATTAATAAATGGTTGGCATTATCATTAGCTGATAGTACTTTGACAATGAATATTAATTTAGAACACCAAACAATTAGTTTCGCTGGTGAAACATTTAGTTTTAACTATGATGAATTCCGTAAGCACTGCTTATTAAAAGGTTTGGATGATCTTGATTATTTATTATCACAAACTGCGGATATCAGCGCTTATGAGTCCACACGCTCAATCTAAATGAATTAGGTTATAACACAACTGATACTTGTTTGATAGATATCATTCAAGTATCTTTTCTGTTTAAGCATTTAGAATAAAATAGTTTAAAGCTAGCAAATAAAGAGCGATTGAAGTAAGATAAAACCCAGTGACTAAATTACAACAATTGCCATTAATTATATTGCACTGCATATAATTTAAAATATTCAATAGATTACAAAGAGATAATTGATTGTGAATTATGAAAATAATCACGCAAAAAAGCCACAATCTATTGGCATATCCTCATGGTATATGCGAAAATGGCGGGTGCAGTAAAAAACAAGTCTTTGTTATAATGCATGAAATAGCAAAAATTATGAATAACCGTAAATCATGTCACTTAAATTATCATTAAATACATGCTTTACTTAATAGCACTATTTTGAATTACTATAATTGTCATAATTAAATCATAATTCCAAGTATTTCAATTAGCAAAATAAAAATATAACAAATTGATATAACTAAAATAAGTTATTATTACAAATAACTAACCGAATTTAATATAACTGCCAAGGTAAAGGAATACAATGAATAAGAAAATTGCAATTTTAGCAGGTGACGGGATTGGTCCAGAGGTTATGGCACAAGCAATTCGTGTCTTAGATGCAGTTGCAGCTAAATTTGAGCATAAATTTGATTATGTTGAAGCACTAGTTGGAGGTGCTGCTTATGATCACTACCAAAATCATTTGCCACAAGAGACAATTGATGTTTGTAAGGGTGCCGATGCGGTATTATTTGGTTCAGTTGGCGGACCAGTAGAATTACAACATGAAGCTAAATGGGCGAATTGTGAGGCTAAATCAATTTTGGCATTACGCAAAGCATTTAATTTCAATATTAATCTACGTAAAATGACATTGTATCCTGAAATTGCGGCACTTTCTCCACTACGTCCAGACTTACTTAAAGATGGTTTGGATATTGTTGTATTCCGTGAATTAGTAGGTGATGTTTATTTTGGTGAGCATACTCTTGATGAGAAAAATGGCGAACGTCATGCTTTCGATAGTGGTGAATATACTGAAAGCCAAATTCGCTCAATTGCAGAATATGCATTTAATGTTGCTCGTACGCGTAAAAACCGCATCATTTCGGTTGATAAAGCGAATGTAATGGCAATGTCAAAATTATGGCGTCAAGTAGTTGGTGAAGTAGCTAAACAAAATCCAGATGTAGCGTGTAGTGATATGCTTGTCGATAATTGCGCGATGCAATTAGTAAAAAATCCTGCTCAATTTGATATTATTTTGACATCAAATCTATTTGGTGATATTATATCTGACGAAGTATCAGTACTATCTGGTTCTGTGGGTATGATGCCATCAGCAAGTTTTAGCCCATCAGGTTTAGCGTTATATGAACCTGCAGGTGGTTCAGCACCAGATATTGCAAATAAAAATATTGCAAATCCAATTGCACAAATTCTATCAGCATCGCTAATGCTTGCATATTCATTTAATATGCTCACTGAAGCAAATGCAATTGATGAAGCGATTAAGGCAACTATTGTCGCTGGATTTAGAACTGGTGATATTGCAACTAAACTTGGCAATGAGACAGTTGTAGGCACTAAAGAATTTACAGATCAAGTAATTGCTCGTTTATAAAACTACTGGATATTACGATGACAAAAAAACAAGTCTATATTCTCGACACTACCCTACGCGATGGGCAACAATCCCCAGGTGCAGGTATGTCATTTGAAGACAATTTACATTACGCTGAATTAGCCCATAAGCTACAAATTGATGTCCTTGAAGCAGGTTTTCCTTCTGCAAGTAATACCGATTTTGAAATTGTAAATCAAATTTCACAAAACATGGCAGCTAAAAACTCACCAATGATAATATCTTCATTGTGTCAATTACGTGAAGATCAGGTTATCCGTACTATGGAAGCTCTTGCGCCTAGTTTAGCGATTGGTAGAGCGCGAATTCACATCTATGTTCCTGTAGATCCTGAACTAATGGCTGCATCATTGGGTAAATTAGCCGATAATAAACCTGCAATTATTGAAACAGTATACCGCCTAATTAAAATCATGAGTGACAAAGGATTTGAAGTAGAATTTAGTCCAGAGGGTTACTCCCGTCAACGCGACAATTTTGACTTTGTAACTGCGTTGATTCGCCAAGCTATTTCGGCTGGTGCTAGCGTAATTAATTGTCCAGATACTATTGGTGGTGCTTATGAATTAGAGGGTGAATCTTACTTCATTAACAACATGGCAAAACACAAAGCTATTATGGAACAAGAATTTCCTGAGCGTGAGATAATTTGGTCAATGCATTGCCACAATGACTTTGGTACAGCATTGCAAAATAGCTTAAATGGTGTATTTAGAGGCGTTGCGCGTCAAATTGAAGGTTGTATTAATGGTGTAGGCGAACGTGCAGGAAATGCTGCCCTTGAACAATGCATCATGGTCATTCGTCAGTTTGGACAAAACCCAGCATTAGAACAACAATATTTTACCAATATCAATATTGGCTACCTCAAAGAGGCATCTGACTTTATCGCCGAACGAATGCTACCACGTCAACCACATTCACCGATTGTGGGTAAAAATTCGGCAAGCCATACATCTGGTGGTCATATTAATGCTATACTACGTAATCCATTGGCATATCAACCATTTGATCCACGTGATATCGGTAGTGAAATTAGTTTTGTCTTTGGACCACTAAGCGGAAGTAATCATGCACAGCAAATAATTCATAAATTTGCCTACAAATGTGACGATAACGAAAAAGTTGTAGTTTGTCAAGCAATCAAAGATTACTACGCGGATCGCCGTAAAGGTGTTACCGACGAAGAATTAATCGTGGCATATAAATGGTATCGTGCTCCGATAAAACTAACTTCAATTGATTATGCTAAAAGTAAAGATAGTGTTACACGTGTGACATTAAAAGGATTATTCTTTGATAAAGAAGATTTAACAATTGAATATAGTGGTAAAGGTTCGGCATTAAGCGCATTAAATAATGCAGTTAATCAGGCACATGATGGTATAATGGTCGTAGACTATAGTTCTCGTTCACGTGGAATTACTGTAGATGCTATTTGCGAATCAAAAATAGTCATTTCATTAAATAATCAGCGCTATGAAGGCATCGCAGAAGATGATGATATCGAATTGTCAGCACTAAAAGCCTTTGTTAATGCTGTAAATAATGCGTATATCGAAGAAAATTTTAAAATTAACTCAATAAAAGGTTTGTGAGATGAAAATAACAGGTGCACAGGCAATCATTGAATCACTACTAGCTGAAGGAGTAGATTTAGTATTTGGCTATCCAGGTGGCGCGATTCTACCTACTTATGATGCTTTATTTGAAAGCAAAGAACGAATCCGTCATGTTTTGGTGCGTCACGAACAAGGTGCGGCAATAGCAGCAGAAGGCTACGCTAAATCAAGTGGACGTACAGGTGTCTGTATTGCGACTTCAGGTCCTGGTGCAACCAATTTAGTAACGGGAATTGCAGATGCAATGCTGGATTCTGTGCCATTAGTATGTATCACAGGTCAAGTAGCGAGTAGTTTAATTGGTACAGATGCATTCCAAGAAGCAGATATTGTGGGGATAACAATTCCTATTACCAAATGGAATATTCAAGTTAGTCGTGCAGAAGACATTCCTAATGCGATTGCTAAAGCATTTTATTATGCCAAAGATGGACGACCAGGTCCAGTGTTAGTTGATATTACTAAGGATGCCCAAGCTGGGATGATGGAATTTACCGAGTATGCGAAGTATGTTCCACGCGGTAAAAAATCTACACAGCACAAACACTCAGATATGCAATTTATTGAGATTGCGGATTTATTAAATAATGCTAAGCGTCCTCTAATCCTAGCTGGTAATGGGGTTGGTATTGCAAATGCCGAAGAAGAATTAGTAAAATTAGCAGAAAAAGCAACTATTCCAGTTGCATGTACTTTGCATGGTCTACATAGTTTCCCTTCCAACCATGAATATTTTGTTGGCTTATTAGGTATGCATGGTAATTATGCACCAAATATTTTGACTAATGAAGCAGATGTAATCTTAGCAATTGGTATGCGTTTTGATGATCGTGTGACTGGTAATTTAGCTCGTTATGCTAAACAAGCTAAAATTATCCATGTTGATATTGATTTTGCCGAAATCAATAAAAATGTACGCAGTCATATGCATGTACAAGCAGATGCTAAATATGCAATTAGCCATATCTTACGTTTTGTGCAAAGTAATAACCACAAAGAGTGGCACCATCGGTTTAAGCATTTGCATGATCAGGAATATGAGCAAGTGATCAAGGCTGAATTAAGTCATAAAGGTGATATGATTCGTATGCCACAAGCCATGGATTTGGTTTCACGTAAAACTAAAGGTGAAGCGATTGTAGTGCCTGATGTAGGACAAAATCAGATGGTAGCAATGCGTTACTATAAATTCCAAAAACCTAAATCACACATTTCATCAGGTGGCTTGGGCACAATGGGATTTGCCCTACCTGCTGCAATTGGGGCAAAAATGGCAAATCCAGATCGTGAAGTAATTTGCGTTGCTGGTGATGGTGGTATTCAGATGAATATCCAAGAATTAGGTGTAATTCTACAAGAAAAACTACCCGTTAAAATATTGTTGTTAAATAATAATTATCTTGGTATGGTACGCCAATGGCAAGAAATGTTCTACGAAGAGCGTTACTCATTTGTTGATTTAGTTAGCCCTGATTTTGTAGCCCTTGCTAATGCATACGGGATTAAAGCGCGCAAGGTGACATCACCAGATGAGCTTGAAGAAGCGGTTGATGAAATGTTGGCATCTAAAGAAGCCTATTTCTTGGAAGTAGTTGTGGAAAAACGTGAAAAAGTGTTTCCAATGATTCCCGCAGGTTCGGCGGTTGATGAAATTAGATTGTCTTAAGGGGAATTAAATGACTACAAATAATGATATGCACATTATTACCATAGTTACTCGAAATTCTTTGCGTGTACTGCAACGAATTTCTGGATTATTTTCACGTTACAGTGTTAATATTGATCAGATGAGTATTTTTAGCGGTCAAGATGGACTATCTTACTTTTCAGTAATAGTTTATAGTGATGACCATTCAGTACAAAAATTGACGAATCAATTAAACAAAATCGTCGAAGTATGCGATGTTCGCATCGTTAATCATAAACATTTTTAATTTTGGAAGGAAAATTTATGGCTATCATGAATTTTGGTGGTGTAGAAGAGAACGTTATTACACGTGAAGAATTTCCGTTGGCTAAAGCACGTGAAGTGTTAGCGAATGAAACAATTGCGGTAATTGGTTACGGTGTGCAAGGTCCTGGTCAAGCGTTAAACTTGAAAGATAACGGTTTTAATGTAATCGTTGGTCAACGTTCGCCATCTAAATCATATGATAAAGCTGTTGCTGATGGTTTTGTACCAGGTGTAAGTTTATTCTCACCTGAAGAAGCATTAGAAAAAGCTACTGTTATTATGTATCTATTAAGTGATGCAGCGCAAATTGCGATGTGGCCAACAGTACAAAAACACTTAACTAAAGGTAAAGCATTATACTTCTCTCACGGTTTTGGTATTACTTACAAAGATCGTACTGGTATCGTGCCTCCTAGCGATGTAGATGTATTCTTAGCTGCTCCTAAAGGTTCTGGTACTTCATTACGTCGTTTATTCCTTGAAGGCAAAGGTTTAAATTCATCATATGCAGTATTCCAAGATGCAACTGGTCGTGCTACTGAACGTTGTTTAGCTCTTGGTATTGGTATTGGTTCTGGCTACTTATTTGAAACTACATTCCAAAAAGAAGTTTACTCTGACTTAACTGGTGAACGTGGTATCTTGATGGGTGCTTTGGCTGGTGTTATGGAAGCTCAATACAATGTACTTCGTAAAAATGGTCACTCACCTTCAGAAGCATTCAATGAGACGGTTGAAGAATTAACTGAGTCATTAATCAAACTAGTTGGTGAAAATGGTATGGATTGGATGTATGCTAATACTTCTACTACAGCTCAACGTGGTGCTTTGGATTGGAGAAAACCTTTCCGTGATGCTACAGCTCCTGTATTTGAAGAATTGTATGCTAAAGTTGCAGCTGGTGAAGAAGCTCAACGCTCAATCGACACTAACTCACAAGAAGACTACCGTGTTAAATTAGAAGCTGAATTAGCTGAAATCCGCGATAGCGAAATGTGGCAAGCTGGTAAAACTGTACGTTCATTACGTCCAGGTAAATAATACTTTCATAATAAAAATAAATCCATGGTTTTTACCATGGATTTATTTCTTGATCACACAGATTTGGCTACATATCACCAGTCTGACTACTATAGCCACTACTCTGTGATGGCGCTTGTTGAGTAGTAGAATTACTCTTAGGTTTTGGCTTAACAACTTTTTTTGGCTTTGATACAGTAGTGTTATTTATTGGTGGTTCAACAGGGTCACTCACGACAACTGGTGCTGGTGGTACTGGTGTTGGAGCACTTATAGCCTCAGATGGGGCTGGCGATGTAATAACACTCTCATTAGTCGACACATTATTTGATTTGGTTATATCACCTGAAGCAAATAAACTATCCCAAAATATCACTACTATAATAGTAATCCCAATTAATACATATATAGCATACAATAAATAATTATTCTTTTTATTGGTACTACTTACAACTTGTTGAGAAGTGGCAGGTTGTGGTTGAACTGGAACTTGTGGTTGAACTGGAGCTTGCGGTTGTATTTGTGTTGCCGCCAAGTTCTTTTTGGATTCAATATCTGATATACTATCTGCAAATGCCAACTCCCACTCGCTTGCGGTTGGACGCTTTAAGTTATTAAGATTACTCTTATCGAAAGCTTTTATGAATAATTGACGTAATTTTGTTCCAATAAGTGGCCAAATAATAATGACTAAGTTTTGTTCTGGACTGATCTTATTGTGGAAATATGATCTAACCTTGTTTTTGTCATCATCATCTGGTAATTTAAACACATTATTTTTTATACTATCATTCTTATTCCCACTACTTGAAATAATTGAGAATGGGCTCGCCCCATGCATCAAAATACCAAAAAATAACACCGCTAGAGCAAATAATTCATGCTGGTCAGTTCGAGGATTCTTACTAAAAAAATCCCCAGGATTTGGATATGTCAATAATATCTCAGGCGCTATATAACCTTCAGAAAATAATGCCGTTATATGATTTGGTGGTACTTGATAACTATCGGTATCAATCAGAAAAGCATGATATGTTTTTTTACTTACAAGAAAGTTTTCAAATTTAATATCAGCAAATAAAATGTGATGCTGATGTAAAAATTGAATTCTGTTCGAGACTTCTTTACAGATTTTCAGTAATACAGCAACATACTCATATATAATATAGTTTTTGTTACTTGATGACTTGTAATCTTTCTGAAATTTCACATTTAAATCTTTAAATATTTCTTGAGATTCTTTATATTCTGTCATATCAATTTTTGGCATTAAATACCCTACAAACACTCCGTTCTTATCAACGAGGATACTATCTGCATCTGGCCATGTAATGTACGGATTGCTAAACGACATTTGTGACATGTCTAATATTTTCTTTATTTTTTCAGGAGTATATGCACCTCTTTGAGAAACTGGTTCACCGTAACCTTTATACATTTTGGCACACAGCCTTTGGTCTATATCAACATCATGTATCCAACCCTCACCACTATTGTCCCCATTCAATTGCTTTTTAATTATTACGGGAGAATCATCTTTTTTCTTAAAAAATTTTTCGTTTGTGAATTTACTAGGCATATTTAAACTCTTTTAATTCTTTTTATCATGTTTTTATATTTTGATTTCTTTTTTCTTCTCTTATCTTTTATGTAGTCATAAACTATATTATGTTTTTCTAAAGGTACATTAATTTTATTATCAGGCTTATATTCGTTCAAATTATTAATTAATGTCATTATATTAAGACTACAATCATCAAATACTTTACAGTTTGGAACTAATAATTTTTCAACAAATTGGTTAACTTCGTTTTGATGATAATGCCCTTGTTGGATTAGATTAATCAACTTTTGAGCGTTATTGCCAAAAAAATGTTCTTTATTACTAAATAAAACATGTCCTGAGCCATCTGACATTAACATAAATCCACTGATATTATCTAACCTATCACGTAAAACTCTCAGATGTCGAGGCAAGTTACTTCCTGTTGTCATAAAAGTTGAATTTGGCGTTTCACCATTTTCTGGTAAAGATAGAGGTTCTAAAGTTCCAAAATCACGATTATAACCAATTATACCATCACCAACATGTAATGCAATATATCGTCCGTCTTTTATGGCAACGCATAATAGAGTTGATGACAATTCATATATATCACAGCCTATTTCTGAACTTAGTCTTTTCAATGGAGTTTGTATTGTATTACATAATAAGTTAATTACATCTTCAAGATTAGTACTATAAATATCTTCAAAATTACTCGACAGTTCATTACACATTACTTGACAAACTAATTCTGCACCTTGTTCTGGATATTTATACGAACCTGCTCCATCAGCCAAAGCTATCACCAAAACGCCATTACTTTCCAAACTATATACACGATCTTGTCCATTTTTATTAATTGAACTATGTTTTAGTCCAGTACTTGCAGCATACATAATTTGCCAATTATTTTGTTCCATATTAAAACTTTCATTATTTTATCTGAGTTAATATAGTGTACAAAAAGTACACTATATTGTATAAATATTAGTTACTGGTTAAATGAAAATACGGGTAGTGGTGGTTGTTCAATAGTTGGGGCTTGTCCTGCAACTGAATTAGACATCGCAACAACAGATTTACCTAACCATTCGAAAAATTTAGAAAAATCAGTGCCAGCATCTTTTACCTGTATAAAAATCTTACTCGGGTGTATAGATGCAAGCTCTTCTTCATTAACACACTCACCTATTCCGACACAAACAACATTTAATTTTTTACTGTTTATCAAATTATGAACTTGTTTTATTTGTTCCGCTAAAATTTCAGGATCTGTTGAACCTCCGTCAGTCATTAACACTAACCATGGCTGATAATAATCAATTGCCAATTGCTGAAATTCTTGCTTTTTGGTTTCTAATTTATTTAGAGCATATTTTATTGCTGATCCTGTAGCCGTAAGTCCCAAAGTATTTAAAACTAATTGAGTTGGTTCAAATTGTTCAGCTTCAATAAAATCGGTAAATTGCTTCTCTTGACCAGTAGATCCAAACCCTATCACTGACACTAATGCTGACTGACTGGCAATTGGATCCTTTTGTAAACTTTTAAAAAAATCCTTAACGGCACTTTCTAACAGTGGTATTTCTCCTGCCATTGAACCGCTTAAATCTAATAGAACCGCAATTGGCACACGTGTTGTGTTATTTAACTTTTCATCGCTAAATTCTAAATCACTGAAGTCATCAAGTCTATGGTTACTCATAAGGATATCCTTTTAAAAATTAATTATGATTTTTACGTTTTTTCTTTTTTGGTTTTGGAGTCGGTGTCGGCGTTGGGGTTGCCTTAATCTCTTCTTTCTTCTGATTAATTAGCATTAACCGTTGCTGATATTCATATTCAGCCGTGGGTTTCACATATAATGCTGCTTTTTTCATCACTACAACTAAGAGTAATGAAATTAATAGAATAATTACTTTGAAGTGTGAAATAGATTGCATTATGGGTTCCCCATCTTATTCATTAAATGCACAATATTCTTGGTACGAGCATAATTTGTCGGATGAGAATCTTGGAAAAAGCGTTGCCATGAGAAACCACCAGCGTTGTTACCATAAAATTTATCCAGCGCGTCAAATAGGTCAAGCAAACCTTGTCCATAACCTAATTTTGTAGCAAATGCATCAGCGCGATATTCTTGCCCACGACTAGTTAAATTAATCAATGGTGTAATAACATAATAATTAAATTTTTCATCAAACCATAAACAAATAATCCCAGGCAACATCGCTAACCATAAGAGGAGCGCAATCATTAAAAGCGGAAAAGCAAGGATTAAGCCAAAACAACCACCATCCAACATACCGCCACCAGCCATGAATGCCATATCTCGCCATTTACGTGGCGATAATTTATGAAAGGTACTCCGTATCAAGAGCGAAACCATACCAATGCCAATCTTAAACTGATTAATCTCGGTATCTTTATTCACAAAATGTCCAATTTCATGCGCAAGAACGGCTTTAAATAAATCATTATCTTGTTTATTATGGCTTTGTAGATAAGTTAGCACTTTCTTAGTCGGGCGTAAAACCTGTGTTGGCGTAATATGAAAACCAATATTCTCATTATCATCCTGAATTTCAAAATCAAACTTATTATAGTCAGGTAAAGTTATATTTAATTTTGTTGATGCATTATTATGAATCTCAGCTAATGCTGCGGATAATTTCTGACGAATTGGATCTTGTGGATTAATTATTTTATAATTACTATATCCATCCACGATTTTTACAAATATTTTCCAGACTCCAGTAATATATACCAATACATTGATACCAATAAAAATCATTGTACCTTGAAAGGCATAATACATGAATGAGTACTTACCGCTAGAAACACGGAGAAGAAAACTATCAAGTATTTCCGAACCGATTAAGTCTTGTGAAGTAAATTGGATTATATTCAGAAAATGTAAACCATCAAAAATAAGATGTCTTAATGCCATAAATTCAATTAGAAGACATAGCACTAACAAAAACATCATAAATGAAGAAAAAATTAGACCTAAAAAATAAACTGTCACTGATAAGATTCTCATATTACTCTCATTTAACAAGATTTAATTATCATAAACAATCACTTTAGGTGCAAATGAGCTTTCTTGTTGCGTTGATCGCTCACTAGTATCCACATAATTAACTAATTGCTCCATTACTTTAGTTGCCAAATCCTGTGATGTTTCACGTAAAATCAAAGGATTATTAACTCTGAATATCTCACCTGATTTTAAAATTGCAGTTTGTGAACCAGTAGCATTTATATTAAATGCTGCTACACTAGCCTTGTCTTTCAAGCGTAATAATTTATAACTTACCGTAACAGATAATGTACGTGTAGCAGTAATACTATTGGTATTCGGCACTTGATAAGTGTTATCAAAATTATCTGTAGCAATAACCTGACCAATTAGTACATAACTCAGTCCGTCTATAATAAGTGCATCATGACTAACATGTCCTGACTCAGGTGATAGATGATGTTGATTAGCATCGTATTGCTTACCAGGGTCTGAGGTATTAATTGTTGCTAAATTAAATCCTTTTGGCGCTTCAATAACTTTAAATTTACCACTTTTAACCAGTGCCCCACGAACATCAATATTATTGATACCAACATTTGTGACACCAGGAGAATAAACTAAATTAGGAATAGCTAAATTGGGTAACGCAAAAGAAAACTTAGCACATAAGGCTAAAATAGTACATAAACGAATCCGTTTCATATAGTCCTTTCTGGTCTAATTTTTGAAAAATCAATACGTCATTGCTTTAGAAATATTTTTACTATTTCTAAAAATTGCAGCACCTTGCTGAACATCAAATACTTGGACAAAGAAAGTATATGCAACTAAGGTTGTTTTGCCATCAACACCCACAGAAGTATCACTCGTTAATTTGCCATCAATGCGACATTGTGCAGCTTTCATCTTACCCATTTTAGAAGTGGATGATTGGTCATACAGACCAGATTGATTTTGTCGTGATAATTCATCAACTTGATTACCCATTTCATCACTCGATACAACATAGATTGAATGCACGGCTGAAGAGTTAGACAGTTTATCTGCCATTGCATTTGTCATCACTGATGTATCAACATATTGATCAGTTGCATTCTTAACTGGCGAAATAGTAAAAGACTTACACGAATTCATTTTTCCACTTTGAATTAATTGTCCAGCCATTTCTTGAGCGACTGTACGTAAATCATTTTGACTAAAATTAGTATTCAAACTATTAACTGCATTTGGATCCACATAAGCAACTTTTGGTGTAGCACAACCTGAGATAAACAAAACACTTAATAATGATAACTGTAGTAATTTTGACTTCACAATAATACCTTTTATAGATTACATATAAAATACAAACTAAATTAATAATTTAGCTTGTATATTTCTTACCTAAAATAACTCCTAATTTTGGAGCATTGAGTTTTGTGGATTAAATAAAACCTGATTGCCGATAACTCTGAAAGTTAAAATTTGATATGGTTTATTCAATTGAATTTCTTTAGTGTACGTAACACCATTCACTACAACTTTGATTGTATGCGTACCATAAGCTAAAGTTTGACGATTAATATTAATCTGACCTGGTAATAATGCCCAACTACGTTCATCTGCTCTATCTAATAATGCACCACCGACACTAGTACCAACACTTAGTAAAGTCCCAAGTCCACCACCTGTTGAACATGCAGCTTGAGAAGTTGCAATATTCCGTACTGCTGCAGCTACATTACGGGTAATAATATATGAAGTATTATCTTTGATAGCGCGTGCTGCCATTAAGTTTGTATTTACCATTGGGAGTGGTTGAACGATGCTATTGTCTAGTGTATAACTATAGGTTGCTTGATTTGTCTTATCGATGATCAAAGATGGATAAAATACATTAATCATATTAACACATGAATTTTTTGTACCAACTAGGTTTAAATCAATCGGAACATGAACTTCATTCGACTTAATTTGTGGCGCATGACCTGTTTCTTCAACAATTAATAAATCAGTATATCCAGTTTTTGGACGTACTTTCTTATCAATGTTAGTGATGCTTTGCTGAATTAATTTATTAGTAGGATTTAACTGTCCAGCTTTAACGTATCCAGGTCTAGCCAATGATGGTTCGCCCAAAGCTTCAAAAATAAAACCAGCTAAATAATGTCCAAATGCATTTTGATAACTATTTTTAAGTGCTAAAACTTCAGGGCTATTAACATCTTTGAAATCAAAGTTCTTAACTATTTGTTTAGTCAAATAATCTTCAGTTTTATCTTTACTTTGCTTTTGCGCATCTGCGGATGCCTGATTGTAGAGGTATTGATTATAGTTTTGAATAGCTTGCTCAATCTGGTACATACGTTTAATCTCAATTCGAGCGTTGTCCAAATTATCCAAATCAACATGATTAAGTGCATGATATGTAGTCAAGAATGATTTCTCATAACCACGAGGCTCATAATCATTTACATTATCATTAAGTAACATAGCCGTTGCACTAGTGCTAACTTTACCTGCTGTTGTATTTGCCCAACTAGCAGCCCATGTATCAATACTTGATTGTGCACGAGTAAAATACAAATTGCTTGATTCATAGCGTTGATTCATCCTTAGCAATGAACCGTATTCCATATTAAACAATACATCTGTTGTACTTTCTGCTTCCATTGCAGTGCCCAAATTACCAGAATAAATATTATTTAATCGAGCATCTGTCTTGCTCTTATAAGAGCTAACTGGATTATTTGCACACCCTACCAAAGAAGTAATTAATGCGGATAAAATTAATGTTTTATGTTTCATACTAACTCCATAAATTAATCGAACTTATACAGTGAGTATTGTAGCATTATTCACACCATAGTATGAATACAGTCCTCATAAAATACAGAAATTAATTAATTATAATCACTATAGTGTATCATTTTTATAATGGAACTATATTAACTAAAATAGCAAATTGAGTATAACAATTAGCTTATAATCATATTATCAACTAATATTTTTCGTGTAAAATACAGCTAAGTTATTTGCTAATTAACCACTACTTATAACACACTGTAGTATGAAAGTATTAATTTAATTTTATTCCTTAATCCAAATATCCAATATTACGAATAACACATAAAAAATATACAAGTTTTACTTTAAAAAGTAATTGACTGACTTCTAAATATGCAAACATAAAGTAGTTGATCACTACTACTTAAATTATAGTAGACAAAATACAACACCTAAGGCAAGTAAATCCACATAAAAAGCTTATATAGTAATATTTATCTACTTGACGTAATTAGCCACTTCATATATAATTTTTGAGAAAGTATACATTTAAGTTAAGAATAAGTACTAAATACATACAGCATTAAATGAATATAACCAATATATTTTAGAAAGCGCACCATGGGAAGAGTTAAACATTTAGAAAAATGGGAACGTATTGAGATTGAAACCTGTTTGAGACGAGGATGTAGTATCACTGAAATTTCTAAACAAATTAATCGTTCAAAAAGCTGTGTGTCCAAGGAAATTCGCCTTAATACCGATCCCGTGACAGGCAGATATAGTTGTGAGAGAGCTGAAACACTACACCGAGAAAGACAATACCAAGCCAAAGCTGGTACTATCCTACTTCTCGGTCGACGCGTTAAAAGATAAAAGAATTCACAGTAAAACTTGGGTTTCCTGTTCACAAAATAAGTCATCATAATGTTTAAAGCGCAGATAATTATCCAATACCTCAACATTAATATCTTTGCCACAAGTATTACAGTGCCAACTGAAATCAGGAAATACAAAATAGATCAGTTCAAAAATATTGCGCACTGCTACAATATTAATCAGGTTTTGATATTCGTAGTATATGGCTTCAGAATTAGCTGCACTTACATAAACAGTACTTAAATTAGCCTCAATGCAACCTTGAATTTTTTCATTAATCATACCCACTGCAGTAATTGAACCATCCAATTCAATACAACCACTAAAAGCTAAACTATTACTTAATGGTAATCGCAAAAGTTCTGATAACATTGTAATAAAATACACCATGCCAGCCGAACCTCCATCATGCTGCGAGTCTAATTCATGATGACTAATGATTATATCATTGGTACGCAATACTGATTCTTGATCGCCAAGAAATAAGCGACTATGAATCTTAATTAGACTGAATGCTACCTTAATTGATTCACGAACCGCACCGCTAACCTGCCCAAGAATATCGATTTGACCACTGCCTGCTGATAACCGAGCAGTAACAAAATTTAACATACCTCGCCGAGATTGTTTATTACCATAAACGGCAATAGCATACGCAGTACCAATCAATTGAATATTGCGTGGTACAACTTTGATATCATTAGCTGCCTGATATTTCTCCATTACTTGAGGAAAATTACGCATTATCCATTGACAATCAATATTGAGATTTTTTAATTTATGTTGCTCTAAATAATATAATCCTTTATTGATTACTTGAGTGGTGAAACTCTTAATTTCGCGTACCCCACTAATTGGTTCTTTGCTAACTGAATCAATTGACTTATAGTCAACGATAGTTTGGCATGCATCATAACTAAAGTGCAAAGGAAAATCTGGCTTATAGTCACGAAGAATGGTTGGCAACAAATACTTATGTAAGATTGCAACTTTCTCCTCTGGCTCATAATCCTCAACTTTCACCATAACCAATCGTGAACGTAATGGTTGAGATATCTTTTCAGGATCATTAGCCGTAAATAAAAACGAAACCTTGGAGATATCAATCCCTGTATCCAAAAATAAATCGTGAAATGACTTATTTAAAACAGGATCACAAATTGATAATAAAGCTGACTCCATCGAACCATGCACATCATCAGTATTCATTTTATCTAATTCATCGAATACGATTATGGGATTCATGCATTTACTATCCATCAGACTACGCACCAAATCACCATATGACGCAGAACGATAGCCACGCTCTTGACCAATCAAACTAAAGGAATGCCGTCCAGGAAGAGATATCAATACGAATTCAGCATCTAATGCTTTGGCTAAACTATGACAAAAACTAGATTTACCAATTCCAGGTTTACCATAAAAACAGAAATATGGTAACTTATGATTATTAATCTTGTATTTACTCGCGAGTAAATGTTCAATGATGGAATCTTTCACGCGATGAAAGCCATAATGATACTTATCTAATAATTCGCGGACTTGATGACAATCTTGATTATATGGTTTGTAAACACCATAGGGAATACGCGTCAACGCATTGATAATATTTTTTGATTGTTCACTGCGCAAGCGAGCTTCGGGTTCATCTGCCCCAATTTGCTCAATACGTTGCTTAATAGTGTTTGGAAGATTTGCGGGAATGTTTTTACGTAGATCGTTGATATCTAAATCTTGTAACGCAAATGAAGTTTTTCTTGCTACCATTACTTTTCTCCTTAAAATATTTATCATATTTTTTAGAGAGTTTTTTTTAATATCCAGATAATTATTGTATCTATTTTGGGTATGTGTGTCAATAGTTCGGGCGAAAGTAGTTTTTTGGATAGTTTCAAGACACCATAGCCAAAAACCACCTCATAATAGAAACAGAAAATGACAAAAATCAACTTCACTAATATATAGTTTTTACAATGCAAATTAGTAGATTACAAAAGTTATCCACAACCAACATACAACAATACCATAAAATAGACAAAAAGTCAAGCACTAAAAAAACGCCTCAATTTTGCATGTATTACAATTTATAAAATAAAAAATCATTGAAATAGAAACTCAGCATATTTCAAAATTTGACATAAATTTTACCCATTAAAGGTTTATTATCATGCATATTTTCTATTACAAATTAAAAAACTACCAGTTTAATTTATTCACTAACACAGGAAAATGCTTTTAGCATACTAACTATTTAAAGATAATACACGAAGGATATTAATAGATTGAGTTCTTACACGAGAAGAAATTAGCTCAATTACTCCATCAGGTATTTGAGCTAATAAGTTTAGGTTGACTAAAATCAGGCTTGAATACAAAATTTATGACACTCTCTATTTAAGACATTTTCATTCAAATTAATATAGCAATTCCTTTTTCTTCTATTAAGTTCAATAGTTTCAAAGCTGCACCACTTGGCTTTTTAACTCCTCTTTCCCATTGTGCAATTGTTGAAGGACTGATATTCAAGTATCTTGCCAAGATTGATTGACTAACATGTTCTTTATCTCTCAACATTCTGATTTCCTCAGGCGAAAACTCTTTGATGTCTTTTAGACATAATTTATCAAAAGTCTTCATTGTTTGCTTATCTGCTATACCAAGCTCATGAATTCTTTTCATTGAACTATGAATTTCATTTAATGTTCTACTTTGTTTCATTTTTTACCTCATACAATTCTTTATTTTCTAATAAATTATCAATTTCAGATTTAGATAATCCCATTAAAAATTTAGCATAACCTTGTATCGCAATTAATTCTTGACTTTCAATATTATCTCGTTCATTTTTGGCAAATCCAATAATGAACACCCACATACCATTATAATTAGAAGCTAAGATAGTTCGATAACTCCCACTTTTCTCAAATCCTTGTCGAGCAACTCTTTTTTTGAAAACTCCACCACCAAGATTAGCATCGACCAAGCCAGATTAGATTTCTTGGATTGCTTTTAGTAGCAAATTATCTCCAACTGAGGATTTCTTTTGCCACTTACTAAATGTTGCTGTTTTATATATACTTATTTTTCAATCTTAACTTTGTTACTGTGATTATAGCACTTAGTACTATAGTTCGTCAATAATCAAATTTCTTCTAATCTAAACCTTCACATATTAAATACTAAATAGTTATTGATTGAAATTCTTGAATTTATTCTGATGAAATCAAAGCATCTTTTGTTGCTTCAATAGTAGTGAATGGATCTTCCAACCCTAGGAATTGATGAAAATATAGCAAACTTGATGTTGCGCAAAAATAGTATGCTTCTTTGTTATATTTACCAGCTTCCAACAGCATAAATTTTTTCTTGTACTGATGAATATAACGTTTGAGTTGTTTCTCAATTTCATCTTTGAAACTAAAAATATCAACCTTTTGCACACTATCCAATAATTTTACTTTTTTTCCAATATAATCATCAGCTGACATGATAACTGTTTTGGAAAAATCAATACATTTATTTTTGTTCTCACTATTTTTAGTTAAACGAATAATTTTATCTTTTGCTTTCTTCTTGATCTTATATTCAGCTACACCCTCATTAGACCTTAATGGGATAGCAAATTTATTACCATCAATTTCCAATAATATAACTATATATGGACGAATATTGTTTTTCAATATTTGCTTACAATGCATAATATCACCATAAAAAGAAAACCATAGTTTTCACTATGGTTTCTACTGGTTTTATTGACCGCTATAACCGTTACTAATTGTATTTAGTTTTAATGGCGCTGATCTAGTTACAATACCTTTACCGTCGTTTCCGCCTGTTGAAAGTATGCCGTAACTATTATTGGTTTTCAAATTTTGAGCAACATTAACTAAGTAACTATTTTTATCAATTGAACAACTAGTCATATCAAATTTAACTAAAACATTAAAGTTCCAATCAACAATACTACCATTCTGCATACTTGAATAATAAGGAGAGAATAACTGTCCATTAATCCATGTTGGTGAACCATAGCGCGTTAAATTAGCTTGCTGTGGAACATCCACGTATTGATTAGGAGTTTGGTTTTTAACCCCACAAGCAACACTCCAATTTTCACCATAAGTTAAACCAACATTAGCCGCAAAAGCAAATTTAGATTCATCAGCAGTTACCGCAGTTAAAATTAATCCACCGCGAGTACCACCATATACAGGTTTAGTCATTGCACTATTTGGGTCTAAATAGAATTTACTAACTAAAGTTGCACTAGGTGTATCATTAGTATCATTGTTCATACGGTATACATAACACCAATTTGGATCTTGATTAGTAAGTTCTGTTTTTACATGATCAGCAAAGTAGCAAACTGAGTAATAAAATTTACCATTACCACCTAAAGCGTATGCTGATACCATTGTTCTATCATTGCTATCTCTTATAATACTTTTCGTAAATGGTGCAATCAGACGTGATTCACTTGTATAGTAAACCCCATTTACTTTGTACAATTCACGATAAAAACCGTCTTCATATATATATTTACCACTATCCGACAACGCAAGTGCTGCACCTACGTAATCAAATCCATGTAGTTTTCCATACGGGTCTGTTGAGTCACCAATTTGCGTAGGATCACGATTGTCAGTTGCTAAACGGTTGTAAATAGGCGTAGCAAGGGTATTATTTGCGCTATTATAAGTCATACTGATACCGTATCTACTAGCACCATATTCTTCACCCCAAATCCACGTATCGCCGTTTTTGTTATACACTGGTTGCATAGAGCCACCTTTAAGATTATACCCATCACCAAAGAATTGTGTACCTAAAGAGAAGTCATAAGTTGAACTACCTAGTGGGCTTACAAAGTACGTACCCCATACATAATCATACATTGAGATGTTTTGATTACTAAGTTTTAAATTCTGTTCACGCACATACAATACAGGTGAACCATCACCATTATCATGACAAGAGGTTTGAATGTCAACATGTTCCTCGGTGCGGTTATCATAGCTATCTGGTACTGCTTTAAAAATAAAATTTGATTTATATTGCTTAACTATACCACTTTGTTTATTACACACATTTTTACTATTTGTTGAAAAATAAAAAGCCTGAACTTGATTTTTGTATCGGTATTTATAAGCGCCATAATATTTTGGATAATCTTCATTTACATCATAACCATTACCAACTACTTTATACGCATAATCAAAGCTAAATTTTAATAAATCACTTTCACTAAAATTAGTACCTTGAAATTCAGCATTGTAACGAACAATACATGATTGATTAGGGGCTAAAGCTATTGGTTTAACTTTGTCGCCGCCATCAATACCGTTATCTGGATTATATTCATAACAGAATGGTAAACCTGTTTTATTTACATAGTCGTTACGATTATTTAAACCATTTACATGATCGTATATAACGCTAGGATAGTTAGCAACCATGCCACCAAAACCATGTAAAGAACCAGACCAAACGTGTGTGGCTGGATTACGATCTGAATATTCTGCCTTAATTCCATCTTTGCTAAATACTTGTTCAGATTCAAAGCGCTCAGTAAGCAAATTACCACGTACAAGTGTTTTACCATTGTATTCAAAAATATACCCTAATTCACACTCTTCTGGTGTTTGGATGAATTCGATTGATTCAGTATTAGGATTTGTAATTTTTAAATACCAGAATTGATGACCACCAACTTTTAAATTTGGAATACCTTGCACCATCGCACCGTTGCTATCTTCTACATATTGCTCGAATTTAATTGGCTGTAAATCCAAATGTCGTTGAGTAGCATCAGGATTAGTTGTTGGAGTAGGATAAGGATCATCACCACCATTAGAAGAGCTACCACCACCGCCATTACAAGCAACCACAAAACAACTAGCTAGCACTACAGGGAATATTTTTTTCATTTTAACTCCTATTACGAATTACTATAATTTGGTTTTTATTTATAATCTTTTTACATTATCAACACTACTGTGTTATTTTATCATACAACAGTGTGATACAAGAAATAATTATTTATGTTAAATTGCAAGTTTTACAAGGAGTAAGGGCATGAAAAATTTGAATCCACTTTTTGTGGACTTGGGGAAATTAATCCGGGATAAGAGGGTTGCTGCCAACTTATCCCAAGATGAATTAGCGTGGCGCTGTTCATTACACCTAAATGCAATCTGGAAAATTGAAAAGGCTAAAAGCGAAATCAAACTATCAACTCTAATTAAAATATTTCGTGAATTAAAATTATCATTTGTAGTGATTGAGCACCTTTTAGAAAAACATACCACGCAGGAATTAAGTTTAGAAATGTAATTGCGTACATCACTAAACTTAATATTTATATTTTACTAATGTAAATGGTGGTGTAAGAAATCCATCCTGCGCCACCTGTGCATTAGCAAATAAATAGCCACTCCCATGAGTAATTGACATACAAACACCAGCTATACCATCATGAGATAATGATGTCCATGGTGTAGCACTAGTTGCATCCAATCTGATTTGTTGAACTGGATTGCTTAGAACACTACCACAAGTATACAAATAATCACCCTGAATCGTAAAATCATAAGGTGAAGAAGCACTACTTACCCAATCTTGTAAATCAGTTCCCAATAAAGATGATTTAACAAAACTTCCTGAGATAGAATAATATGAGTAACGTTTTCCAAGTATATTTATTTCTGAAACATCAGATGATTTAAACCCTTGGCTAACTGCACTAATCGTAACAGCACCACCATCAGGAGATACACTCATAGCAGATTCGCTATAAATATTATATGGCGTTGCAAACCAATATAACTTACCACCATAATAATTAAAACCACCTACGCTACTTCTTGGTTCAATAGGCTTTTCAACATAATTACTACCATCAAAGTAATTCTCATAAATCTTACTAGCTTTGGTAACAGCACGACTAGCCATATTAATGGTATAAATAAAATTAGGATGTGGGAGAGATGTATTATTATCAACTCCAAATACATAAAGATTGCCATTTGAATCACTGGTAACCTTTGACACGCTAACATCAGCCAAACCCGTCACAGTAGTACAACTCCATGGAGTAGTACTGGAAGCATCAGCTCCAATAGAGCATAATTGTGTTGTACCATACAGCAAATTATTAAGCAAATAAACTGAATTAGTAGCTTTATCATAAAATATAGGTAGCGCTGCAAATACTTGATTTGCAAACGGTGCTCCAACTTGTACCCATTTACCATTAGTATTTGGCGTTGGTGTAGGCGCTGGTGTTGGATCACCACCATTATTTGATGGTGAAGAACCGCCTCCACTATTACAAGCAACCAAAGCCGTTGCACCTAATAGAGCCATTAATAATACTGATATCTTTTTCATCTACACACCTTACTAGAATTTCATTGATTAACCTAATCCAGCTAATAGCTCGTCAAAACTATCAGCTGTTATTGAACTAAAATTATTAACCTTATCGCGCTAAACCGATTGCTTTCATAGCTGACTTATTAGCCGACTGACCTTGATATAAAGGATAAGGCAAGGTTTGCGATGAGCTAATATAAGTTAATCTTTCTGTTGCAATTAAGCCTGATGCCAATTGTGCTCCAGCACAATCATCCCACTGATAAAAACTAACGTTAGCAGAGAATGTATTATTCTTCCACATAGCATTAAAGTAATGACCATCCGAAGGTAATGGTGCGGTATTAACTGGTGGTGAAGGATAACAGCCATCTAAAGGATTACAAGAATAATTACCATTACTAGTAATAACCACTGTTGAGCCAGCTATAGCCTCTTTATAATGCATCCCAGAACAACTAGTTGGTAAATTATCATCAGGAACAACATAGGTAGTATTATTGGCATAAGTACCATATGGTAATTGTACCTCGGTTGGTTGTTGATAATTATTAATCACATGAATCACAAAGTCAGGATCACCACCACCAACAATAGTACCTATTACTTCATACTTACCAGCTGGTGCACCATTTGGTGAAATTGTCAAAGTACATAAATAATTACCATTTGCATCTGGGAATCGGCATTGATTTGCAGGTAGACCTGCGGATGTTGTACTGGTAAATTCAGGTTTCGGATTGCTATCTGGTTTAATTGTAAAATTCATGGTAAATGGTGTCGTTACTCCATTACTTTCTACATAAAATGATATTTCATAACTATCTTTGTTTGAGATATACAAATCAGTAAATCCTGACAAAACAGGCGACTCTACAGCGCTACCTAAGTTAGTATTACCCAATTGTCTTGGTAAAGCTGCAAGAGGAATAGTTTTATTATATGAAGATGCAGCGTTTGGCGCGCCAACACCTGAAGAACCACCACCATTACCGCTGCTGCCACTACCACAAGCAACCAAAGCAGTCGCCCCAAATAGACTCATTAATAATACTGATATTTTTTTCATACAAGACTCCTTCTCCATTTTAAATTATTTAATTGCTTCAAATTATCACGAATATCAATCAATAGATAAACTACGAATGCGACTATAACGACACCAACTACACCACAAATTCTCCAGCTGATTACAAATTTGTTGACCGACCATCAATGGTTTTCATTAAAACAATTGTAATTATTCTGGATTAAATTCAAATATAAGTAAGATTAGATTCAGCATGTTGACTCTAAAATAATGAATATTTAATAAGATAATTTGTCACATGGATAATAAATTGTTAGACTTGAATTTTTATTTCGCATAGTCGTAATTATATCATTTCATCCCACAACAGTATGAATTACAATCATACAACAATGTTAATTAATTACAACAAGTAGAATAAATTTAGCCAACGTAGTAGTCAAAGTTTAGGATATGTATTAAGTGGTAATTAAGAATTTATTGAATAAACTAACAGCAAAATATCACAATTGATGCACAGTAACCTAATCATCAAATAAATTAAGTAATTCAAAATAATAGACAACATTCAACTAAATTAAAATCTGATTAGTGAATGGAGTAACAGATCCTGATATGATAAAAAGAGGTCGCGAAAAAATGAGATGAGTTCCACTATAAAAGTGATACAAAACACAACAAAAAAAGCCTGATGTTAAATACAACACATCAGGCAAGGAATACATTTCAAATCTAATTAATATCTGCTAGATTAACCGCCTGTCGCGGTTGAAATAACCATCTGGGCATCTGGAGTTGTCATATCCTTTGTATTCCATTTATAAGTACCGATTAATCCCCAATATGGTTTACTATCAGAATTGGTTGATATAACTTTTCCATCTGTTTTGATACTCAGCTTACCATTATAAGCATGATTACCATACATCTCTAATGCATAACGGTCTGCTTTAGTTTTGCTATTAATTATAATTTGCTTAGATTTGACATCATACTTAAAATCAACTGGAATATAAAAACCATCACCTTGCGCAGAACCAATTGTGGCATTAAATTCCTTCTCTTGAATTATATTACCAGTATATTTTAAAGTTAGGTGACCTTTGCATTCACCCAAATATTTACTGCTTATAATATGTTTTCCATTCTTAGCATCAAGAGCTACTACATCATTAAACTCTTTCTCACAACCAGCTAATAATTTTTTTAAATCTTGCTCTGGTATAGGTTTATTTTTAACTTTGGACTCGTTTTTAAAGGCTAAAAAATATCCACCCACGACATCAGTATCAACATCAACCTGATATTGACCAGTACGACTAATTTGTACCTGATTATCATAATTTTGTGGTGCGTAACAACCAGATAAACTGGTAACAAGCAGAGCAACTATTAAACTATAACGTTTTTTCATTATTTTTGCTCCCCTGTAACTTTTTTAAAGCTAATTTTATTATCAAATAATCCATTAGTAGATAACTCTGACTTCTGTTCATCTAAAATGAAAGTTGTCCCATCAACTATTAAATTATCACCTTGAATTGTCACTACAATGGTATTTGATTCGCCACTAGCTTGCAATAACAAACCACTCTCCGATTTACTTACCGTAAATGATGTATTTGCATCATTTATATCTTGCCATGTTCCAACAAATTTACTTTCTGTACTTTTACCACATGAAGTAAGAAAAATCATTATACCCACAAGAATAATGACACTAACAAATATTGAAATTCTTTTCATCCATACACCTTATTAAAATTTCATTAATGAATTATTTAATAGAGCTAATAGTTCATCAAAAACTATTAGCTACCATTTATATAATGTATAAAATAATAGATCTTACTGATAAATACAAGTACTATTAGCTAAATTACAGCTAACCGCACCAAAAGTGTCAAAAGTTCCATAAATACCACCAGACGAATTTACAATTGTAGTATATGCAGGCAAGCTATATGAATAAACTGATGGTTCGCTCGTAATAAATGAATGATTACCATTTACATTCTCATATTCAAAAGCTGTGCCAGCTGGAAAAACATCAATAATGATATTAAAATTATCATCTGTTGTATTAGAACGACTAAACCAATGAGCCGCAAGAGGTATTTGAATTGTTGAAATACTACCAAAAGCATTTACTTTGGAGAAATCAACTAAAATATCTTCTGTTGCCAAACCTTGTTTTTGACCAGAAATGGTATCACCCGCCCACGCCATAAATGTATCTGGGCTAGTTAATGCATTTTCTGGAGATGATCCTGACATCATGCCATAATAACCAATATTTTGATAACCAAACCCAAATCCTAAAAATTCATTATTTACCGCAGCAAAATTACCAGCTCCAATAAAACCTGTTTTAGTATCCAAATCACGATTATTAGAGGTATAACCAACAGGGCTTGGATTTTGCCACTGATAGCGAATACGAATAAATCCATTACGAGTATTTATATTATTGATTGGATAACCAAATGCCTCAATATTGATATCATATGTTGCAGAAGTGTTGTCAGAATAATTAATGGTCAGAGAATTATTAGAGGATGCAACCTGAGTGCTATAAAGTTGCTTGGTTTGTGTAACGCTAGGAACCGTCGGAGAGATTGTAACACTACAATTGCCATTAGAAACAATAGCCTTACCAGTACAATTATCATTAATAATTGAGAAACCTGAGGTTGGAGTTAAGCTGCTTATTGTCTTCGCACTTGGATTAGTATTAGTAAACTCTAACGTAGTTGTACCATAAATATAATTTGTATTAATTCCAACTCCATCAATAGTTTGCCCAGCAACAATATCGTAATTAAAATTTGTTGTACCAGTAAATTTCTCATTATTGTAATAATAAGAATAATCAAGTAAATAAGATTTCTCGCCATTTCCAGTTGGCTTTAACAAAAAATTAGTACTACAATTATTAGAATCAGCAGAAATATTGACTGTGTTACAATTAAGTGATTCTGCTACACCATTCAAGTTACCATCACTACTAAGTGAAGATAAACTCATAGTAAAACTCTCTATACCAGACATATTCGCAACTGCATTAATCATAATTGGAAGATTAGCATTAATACCAGTTTTAATGTCATTCGGAGTAATATCTACCTTAACAGATGGTGAATCTGGCGTTGGTGTCGGTGTAGGTGTTGGATCACCACCATTACAAGCTACCAAAACCGTAGCCCCAACTATACTCATTAATAATACTGATATTTTTTTCATACAAGGCTCCTTCTCTATTTTAAATTATTAATTACTAAATTTTTTATTTGATATCCGCTGGTTTACCAGTAGCGCCAATAACTAATACGATTATATGTAGTATTGTTGGAATAAATGGAATTGAACTTAATACTGGTGTCAAATCAAATAGGAGTGCAATAATTGGAAATATAACAATCCATTTTTTACCAATCCAGCCACCACGCATAAAGGAAGCAATACAAAGAATGATTAAACAAATAGCGTGTAGCAAGAAAGGAAAATGTGTAAACATTGAAGTACGTCCACCAGATGCCACATCAACCAAACCACCTGCCGCATTTGCCATTACTGAGTTTGAACCAAAGTATGGTAAAATATAAGTTAATAATGCTACTAAAATATATACCGTCAAAAAGCCACCAGAATTTTTCATTAATTTTTTCATATTTTTCTTCCTAAATATTATAAGTATTTTAATTTAATTACGTATATAGTTAACTTATTGCCAATTGAGCACTTTTATTTAATAATAATTGAATAATTACAGTTTATTATGAAATTTTATTGCTTATTTCATATTGAGCTAACTATATACTATATTTAATTGTTATGATTAAGTAATCGTTGTTGATTCTCAAAATTTGTAATTGATATAAATGACCAGATAGTCGCAGGTATCCAACCAATTAATGTTATTTGAAGTACTAAACAAATAATTCCTTGAAAGGGCTTGCTCATTGTAAAAAAAGTCAGCCATGGGAAAAATAAAGCCAAAATATAACGCATACACACCTCATACAAAAGATATTATTAATAATCATCTGTCATAATAAACCTAATTATTTATAGATAATTTTATTTCGCATAGTCGTAATTATAACACCACCTCCCACAACAGTATGAATTATAATCACACAACAATGTCAATTAATTACAACAATCAAAATAAATTTAACCAACGTATCAGTCAAAGTTTAGGATATATATTAAGGGGTAATTAAGGATTTGTTGAATGAACTAACAGCAAAATATCACAATTCAGGTATGTTAACCTAAGTATAAAATAATCTAAGTAATTCAAAATGATTTAGTTGATTTACCTCAATTAAAACCTGATTAGTGACTGGAGTAACATATCTTGATATAATAAAAAGAGGTTGTGAGAAAATAAGACGAGTTCCACTATAAAAGTGATACAAAACACAACAAAAAAAAGCCTGATGTTAAATACAACACATCAGGCGAGAAATCATTAATATGAATTAAGATTAGAACTAACTACTAACTGCACTTTCAATAGCTTTTACTATAGTTGTGACTTGAGTACTATCTAAATTTATGCCACCATCACTAGACATAGCATATGGAATGATTGCTTTATATACTGCCTTGGATTGATTACGGTATGGATAAGCAACAACATTAATTGGAATATAATTACCATGTAATTTATAACGATAAGTATTCATAATTTGATCCGTATTTATATCCCATTTCGCCTCAATAAACTCTTCTTGAGCTTTACGCTGCGAATCAGTTAATTTAGTGCCAGTTGGTTTACACGTTTTTATATCAAGAGTACTAATTTCCTTACCACTAGTTGCATTGTGTATTATTTTGTCATTCGTATCACATATTGGAAATTTATGCCAATCATACTTACCCAATAAACGCCCCAAATTACCATGTACACTATCTACCGAATACTGGTTGTCAATCTCACCTTGTGTTAGATGGTATTTAGTTAATTCAACTTTATTTGGCTGAATGATACTAATTAAATTATTCCTCAGTTCAATCGGTTGTGCCAAAGGATTATGACGAGTTAAACTCATATTTGAAGCATTAATTTCTACGGTGTCAGGTACAATCACTTTTGCAACTAAATAAGATTCTTCCTGTATTACTTTAACTGGGAGCGTGAAACTAAGATTATTATAAATATCACTCTCAACTAATTTAGCGGTTATTGCGCCAGCATCATTTTTTACATTATGGTATTCGACAATAATTTTGTCTTTGCCAATGGTAATATATGTTCCAGTACGGATAGCACATTTTTCTTCTGAAGACCAACGTGAACAAGGTGCTTTCTTAGCTATAGTTGGATAAGCAGTATTATCTAAAATAACACGGCTTAAATTCGCCATTATTGTCAATGCATCAACTGGCTGACCATCAAAATCAGTTGCCAAAAACTTATAGCTCAGTGTCGTAGGTTGCACTTCTAACTTTTCACTATCTTGATAGTTAGATGCATATGCAAAATTCACTGACATTATTAATGGAAATAAACTCAATATACTTTTTTTCATATACTATTTCTGTCCTAGAAGCGGTAACCTAAGCTAAGTGATAATACGGGATAAAATGGGAATGCGCGTAATCCAGAATCTAAATTATCCGTGAATGTGTTAACTTGATTATTAAAATTATCACAAGATCCAGCAGATGTTGAATTACATTGTAAATTAGTTGAAACTGTTGCTTTAGCAAGCATTACACCTGCATCAAAATTGATTAGAAAACCTTTTTTATCAATAGTACTAGCAGCTTGAGAACCTATACCAATACCTAGATATGGTGAGAAACTTGGGTAATTAATAGAAGCACTACCACTAGCGGTCATCCCATCTCCAATATCAATATTATTGCCAGACAATGTCAATGACCGATTATCATAATACATACCACCAGTAAAGCGGAATGAACCACCAAATGGTTTATAGTCCAATAATAACCCAAGTGTATTGAATTTCACATTAAACTCATTATTATCAATATCAAACTTGCTGATAGGCAAAAAATTGTATTGTCCGCGAATATCCAGATAATCAGAATATAATGCATGTGCTAGATTAATACCAATACCTAGTGTACCACCTTGAACTGAAACACCCCATGCACTCACAAAATCTTGTGATTCTTGTTGATTGGCTACCGCTACGGGTGGCGCAATCAAAGTTTCATTATGCGTTATTGTTGAATTTGGTTCAAGTTGGCTATTTACTGTAGTAGTGTTGGCTTCTAACTCTAATGGTTGGTTGTCATCGGCAAATACCATAGATGACAAAATAATTGAACTTAATGTCGCTAATCTTAATAATCTCATGTTAAATAATCCCTCTCTCACTCACGATAAAGGGATATTTTAACACACTAAACCATATATACGCCACAATAAATCATACTATCATGTAAATAAATTCATAATTACAATATCAATGTTATGTTTTTATAGTTTAATCGTAGCTAAATAGCATCAAACACACAACACCTAAAATCCTTTAAAATAAAAAAAGCGGCTGGAAAAATCCAACCGCTTTCTTTTGCTAAACTAGCTATTATTTCTTGTCATTAACTTCAGTATATTCTGCGTCAATCACATCATCTTTAGCTTTGCTTTCACCTGCGCCTTGAGCTTGCTCACCTGCAGCGCCTTGCTCTTTTTGCATATCAGCATACATCATTTCACCGATTTTTTGTGATGCAGTCATCAACTCTTGAGTTTTAGCTTCGATTTCTTCTTTGTTATCGCCTTTAGCTGCTTCTTCTACCGCAGCTAACGCAGCTTCAATCTTAGCTTTTTCATCTGCAGATACTTTATCACCATAATCAGCCAAAGATTTTTTAACTGAATGAACCATACCATCCGCTTGATTACGCGCTTGTACCAATTCAGCAGCTTTTTTATCTTCTTCAGCATGAGCTTCAGCATCTTGTACCATTTGTTGTACTTCTTCTTCCGACAAACCAGAACTAGCTTGAATAGTAATTTTGTTTTCTTTACCAGTTGCTTTATCTTTCGCTGATACATGCAAGATACCATTAGCATCGATATCAAAAGTCACTTCGATTTGTGGCGTACCACGTGGAGCTGGAGCAATACCGCCTAGGTTAAATTGACCTAGTGATTTATTACCTTGTACCACTTGACGCTCACCTTGCAACACATGGATTGTAACTTCTGGTTGATTATCAACCGCAGTTGAGAACACTTGTGATGCTTTAGTTGGGATAGTTGTATTTTTGTTAATCAATTTAGTCATCACGCCACCCATAGTTTCAATCCCAAGAGATAACGGAGTAACATCAAGTAACAATACATCTTTACGATCCCCTGCCAATACTGAACCTTGAATCGCTGCACCAACTGCAACTGCTTCATCTGGATTCACATCTTTACGAGGCTCTTTACCAAAGAATTCTTTTACTTTATCTTGTACACGTGGCATACGAGTTTGACCACCAACCAAGATAATATCATCGATATCACTTGCTGATAAACCAGCGTCTTTTAATGCTACACGGCATGGCTCAATTGTACGTTCAACTAATTCTTCCACAATTGACTCAAATTTAGCACGCGTAATTTTTTGTACCAAATGCTTAGGACCAGTTGCATCCATAGTAATATATGGCAAGTTAATTTCTGTTTGTGCAGCAGAAGATAATTCAATCTTAGCTTTTTCCGCAGCTTCTTTCAAACGTTGTAATGCCATTACGTCTTTTTTAAGATCAATACCTTGTTCTTTTTGGAAATCAGTAATAATCAAATCAATTAAACGTTGGTCAAAATCTTCACCACCTAAGAATGTATCACCATTCGTTGACAATACTTCAAATTGGCTCTCACCATCCACATCAGCGATTTCAATAACGGATACGTCAAATGTACCACCACCCAAATCATACACAACGATTTTACGATCTTTGCCATCTTTTTTAGCTAGACCGAATGCCAACGCTGCTGCTGTAGGCTCATTAATAATACGTTTAACTTCAAGACCAGCAATACGACCAGCATCTTTAGTTGCTTGACGTTGACTATCATTGAAATATGCAGGAACGGTAATAACCGCTTCAGTTACTGACTCACCCAAGTAATCTTCAGCTGTTTTTTTCATTTTTTTCAAAACTTCAGCTGAAATTTGTGGTGGTGCTAATTCTTTATCATTTACTTTAATCCATGCATCGCCATTTGCTGCTTTAACAATGCTATATGGCATAAGATCGATATCTTTTTGCACTTCTTTTTCTTCAAAACGACGACCAATCAAACGTTTGGCAGCATAAATTGTATTTCTTGGGTTTGTTACTGCTTGACGTTTTGCAGGAGCACCAACTAGTGTTTCACCATCAGTATAGGCAATAATTGATGGAGTTGTACGCGCACCTTCTGCATTTTCAATAACTTTTGGTTGACCATTTTCAATAACTGCTACACATGAATTGGTTGTACCTAAATCAATCCCGATAATTTTTCCCATAATGCTATTCCTTTTTATTCATTAAATCACGATTGATTAAGTATCTTCAATCAATCATTTGTTCTTAGTACAAAAGATAAGGCTAATTTTTGCTATTTCAAGTATTTTTGCTAACTTTTTTTACTTTTTTGTCATTTAACAGAAAGCCATAAGAAAATAGAAACATAACCTACTGCTTAACAACCAAAAATTACCCCAGTAAAAACTGAGCAGATTTTTATTTACATAAATTTTTCAACAATATCCGTTGAAGATTGCTTACCAATTTTATCAAAATGATTTGCTAAAAACTCATCAGCAAGCCTACGTCCACTTTGGAATAAATAATCAATATATTCGGCATCGGTATTTAGTTTACTCGACACACCCAAACCTTTAACTACACTTTCGGCTTCAATAGTATGAATGTATACCCGTTTATGTTTTTCTGAGCTTAGTTCACCATTGTCAATCAAATCAGTTACAAATTTAACTGCACGTAATTCACGCATCAAGCTAGAGTTAAAAGATAATGTGTTAATCCGATCCAAAATTTCACGGGCATGTGTTGGTGTTTCTTCAATGTTAACTGGATTAATTTGCACAATTAAAATATCTTGAGATTTAGTTTCACTAATTAGTGGGAATAATGGCGGATTACCTATATAACCACCATCCCAATAGTCTTCACCATCAACCTCAACTGCTTGGAATAAAAACGGTAAGCACGCAGATGCTAAGACTGCATTTAAGCATACATCACTATTTTTAAAGACTCTAAGACGACCATTGCCAACATTGGTTGCGGCAATAAACAGTTGGCAAACTGAATTGGTATGAAGATAATCAAAATCTATCGTTGATGCTAATACATCACGGAGTGGATTAATATTTAATGGGTTTAATTCATATGGTGACATTACTTTGGAAATAATATTGGCATGAAAACTTTTATATCCAACCGAGAGCGCAGAGGAAACCCCTAAGAATATTAACTTCATGATATACAACCTTCTGGATGGTAATGTCTATTTTGTACGTAATGATATCATGAATAGATGGGCGTTAAAAAACTAAAAACTCTGAGTATAATACCCAGAGTCTTAATAAACGTCTTTATTAATCTATTATTTTGCTACAGTAACCATAGCAGCACGCAAAACGCGACCATTTAGCATATAACCTTTTTGCATTACTGATACGATAGTATTTGATTCTTGTTCGTGCTCTTCAACCACGCTCATAGCTTGATGCAGGTTAGCATCCAACTTCTCTTTAACTTGTGGGTTAATTTCTTTGATTTGCTGTGTCTCAAATACTTTTACCAATTGTTGCAACGTCAAATCAACACCCATTTTTAGCATATCAAAATTACCTGATTGATCTTTTAATGCCATTTCTAAATAATCTTTAACCGTTACAATTTCACGAGCAAAATTTGAGATGGCATAATCACGAGCTTTTTTAACTTCATCTTGTGAACGACGTTGAGCATTTTGCATCTCTGCAATTAAACGCAAATTATTATCTTTCAATTCATTTAATTCTTGTTGTAATTTTTCCAGCTGACTAACTTCTTCTTGCTGGGTTTCTTCAACCGTATCGGCTGTAGTTGATTGCACTTGCTCTTCAGTCACTGGTTGTTCAGTCTCTTGATTATCGGTAATGTGAGTATTTTCCATGCGATTACTTCCTAAATAAATATATTTGTGATTTATATATGTCCAAAGTCAAATTTTTCAAGATATTATACTATTAATTTAGGTAAATTTGTCCATAAACCAATAATTCTGAATATGTTAGAATCTATCCTAATTACCTGAGTCCTCACTTTTTTATTTTTGCTGAAAGTGAGAATAATAGATCTTTAACAAATAAGTAATTAAAAAATAAAAAAGGCATAA
>RXKA01000066.1 GCA_003962985.1 Pseudomonadota bacterium
TCTCAGTATTGGAGCAACTATATATTACAATAAAAAATTTATGCTTTTGCGCCCGCTTGAGAACATTAATGGTATCAGAATAATCAATGTGTTTTTCGGAAGCGTCAAGAGGGTATAAAGTTGAATCAAAATCAACTGCCACAATTAAACGCGGGTGTTTCTGCCATTGTTTATATAGGCGATCAACACAGTTTTCGGTTTTTAAATAAGGATTAGTCATAATTAATCACTTGATCCGCCGCAATCACAACTTCCAGAATCGCTTGAACCCGAATCATAAGTTCCAGAGTCACAAGAACTTACCGAATCACTTGGGGAAGCGTCAAAAAAGAAATCCGTTTTGTTTTCTGTAGGGGCTTCGTATATCGTTTCATTAGTAAAATTATTGGAAGTAAATTCACCCCCAACAACAGAATAATCAGAACTAATTGGACTAATACTCTCATTATCTAATGCGGCGGGTTTCTCATCACTAATTTTCCAGTTAATTGAATCATAATCTACTAGTTGTTCTGGACTAGAATGATAATAGTATTGATTATTGATTGTGTCATAATATAAATACCAAAAAATCCAATTTCCATCATCATTTTGCGTTCGGTATTCGTTGACGTGAAGATTCCGAACGGGACGTGGACGCAAAATTTTAGATTTAGAGTGTGAACCACTCTTTTTATTCTTCGCCCTATTAAACATGCGCTTTAAAAATTTCATAGTGAATTAATATAATTCGCGACATCCTGCAAACTCGTACAAAACATTGCTCCATTTCCAACTACCATAGTAGCGGTCGCGTCAAGAGATTTAATTTGATGCTTAGTAAATTCTAATCCGTTATCAGAAGATAGATAACAAAAAATAGTCTTGGCGGGGCGCTTATTACTATCATCAATAACTTCGGCAATTGAGTAGAAACCTGTTGCCTTGGGAGTAATTACATACAAAACAATATCGCTCGTTTCCCGCGCCTTAATTTCCGCAGCCTGACACTCGGGGGTCCAATTAGGAACAACAGGATTAAAATAAGAAACGTGTTTATCTAATAGCGGAATTAGAATATCACGCCAATTAGATCCATTGCAAGTTCCACCAAGAAATAGTGAGATATTAGATTTCATGTTAAAATAAGACAGTAAGTAAAATAATAAACAATTTATAACCAATTAGAATTCCGGCCAAAGTACAAAGTGTGATAATGAACTCTTTCATATTAGAATAAACTAATAATTACATCCGATAATGTATAGATTACCGCGATTACAATTACGGCGACTAGTAAATTGATCGCCAACTTGTTTTGTGTGTAGATGGTTTTGAGAATGTTGTTATACATGAGTACAGAATACTGAAAATTTCGCCGCTGTCAACACTAGTTGATAGAAATATGGAAATGCCCGCAAATCCAAATAATAATTTCAATTAACTTCCATAATCCAAGTGGTACAAAGATTAAAGAAATAACAAATAAACCTTTAAGCAACTTAGCTAAGCCATCGAACATTCCGGGTCCTACCATATATTTTATAAAGATTTAGCGTTATTAAACTCTGTGAACATATTATCGGGGACAACCCATAAAACCTTAATAGAAGATGCGGTCATATTAAGCTGTTCTTTGATAAATTCAATACAAGCTTTTTTCCTTTCTTCTTCCGTTAGATATCCGTCTAGTTCTAAGTCAATTAAGAATTTCATATGTTTTATTTTAAAACCTCCCAAAACGATGCGGGCAATGTTATGTTATTCAAATTGCTAATATTCTTAAACAGTGGGGCTATGTCTTTTGCCGAATATCCAGCTAAACCAGTTCCGACCGCCGTAATTAAGAAAGTTAAATTAGGATATTCTTTAATACATTCTTCTAGCCTATTAACGTGAATTCTGATTTCTTTGAGAGTTAATGTGTTTAGGTATTTATCTTTTGTGGGCAATGCATACGTTTGTCCGCATAATCCCTCACCAATACCATACTCAGCGCCGAATTGTAAAGCTAATTTTGCTGCTCCTTTTCCGTGGCGACCGCCTGCGTTTGATCCAAACGTGAAGATTTCATTTTCATTTATAAAGATGATATTCTCTGGTGTTATTTCCATAATTTTATTCCTAATTCCTTTAGTTCTTTTTCTCTAAATAGTCTTATTTTAATATCTGGATATTGTAGTTTGAAAGTTTCATATTTAATTTGAGCGTCTTTTCTCCAATAACCTTTAATCTCCCATATTTCGTTAGTTAAAAAGAAATCTGGTGTATAAGTTCCATCTTTAGTTTGTCCCTCATACGTATAAATAATTGGAAAAGTTTGTTTTTCATATTCCCAAGATATATTATTATCATCTAAATATTTGGCAACTTTCACTTCCCAGCCGCTTTTCATTTTTACTATTGAGCCATTTTTTGTAGTATAATTAATATGTTTAGCATAATAACATTTTCCATATAAATTACAGTCTTTACCTTTTCTTGCTACAATTTTTTGGATTGCTGACATTTTAGCTAAAGTCTCTGGAGTGTGTTTTTTCCCATAGAAACTAGCGTTCTCTCCACTAAATTTTTTTGACCATTCTGCCCTTTCTTCTTCTGTCCATATATGCGGTTTTCGATTATTTCTTATTTTCTGTTTAGTTTCTTCTGTGTGGGGTATTCCTAATCTTGGGTGTCCATTTTTCTTAAAATTTTCTTTAATTTTCTCGGCTCTTATTTGTATATTAGTATTTCCATTTATTTTATTAGAACAATTAAGACATTTAACTTGACCCGCGACAGTAACAATACGGAAAATTTTTATTTCTTCTTTTTTACAAATTGCGCATATACGATAAATTAATTTACAACTATTTGGCTTTAATTTATAAATCAGTGTTGGTAGTATAAGATAAAACCATAATTATTTTTTATTTTCCCCCGCGATAGGCCATTTATTCTTTTTCTTCCACTTAGCGGCCCGCTTTAGTGCTTCAGTAATGGCGGCGGATTCATTTGGAGCCATAACGTAAAAATCTATTTCTCCAGTATAAATTTCAAGAAGATACCCGTCTTTTGTACGCAAATAATTTCCATCTTTATCTTGTGGATAATCTACAATCGGTCTAGCAGAATCTTTAAAAGTAATAAAACTCTCAAAACTACTCAGAGTAATTAACTCGGCGCGGGCATTCCCATTGATATCAATGGTGACTGTATAAAATTTAGTGTCAACAGGGTAGGGAAGAGTATCTTTAACCTTAACAGTTAAGATATGAATTCTAGTCAACTTATTTTCAATCTCGTCCCGCCCGCGTGAACATAATTTAACGAAATCATTGGCTAATTTACGTGTTGTAAAAGTCCCCAATAAATCATTTTGATCGTATCCGCTTTCAAAAACTTGATAGATAATCATAATTATTCTAATCGTAAAGTATCTACCCACACATTTCTATATCCATTTTTATACAATGGAGTATAAACGTCCTTATCTTTATTCATTAAAGAGCCAAGATAGATTAAGGCTTTACTTTTATCTTTAAAAGCTTTTAGTAAAAGCGTATCATCACTAATTGATGATATAGCAAGTACAATATATACTTCCATATTTTATACCTCTCCAGTATCAACAAAATTTTGTAAAATTGGAATAAGCGCCGCTACTTGTGCGCGATTCAAATGCATTCTATTATTGGCAATAATATCCGTTACATCGAATTTTGTTTTAATATCATCATCAGTTATACTTTCCCAACCATTTCCCGGTTGAAATCCTTGCACGCCAATCTCTTTTGATCCCAACCAAACATAATCACCTATCGCGGAACTCTGTTGTAATGAGCACTCATTACCTCCACTGTCAACAAATCTATAAATTCCAAATCCTCGACCTGTATATTCTTTATTCATATTGTTTAGTATCTTCACTTATCCAACAATAAAAGCACACAAACACCCTACCATCAAACACAATATGAGTCAAGGGATAACTTTCTTTACAGATGTCGCATATTTCGGGCGGGCCTACATACATGAAATTGGATAAATCACTCATTAATGTTGAAATAATATTTTATGCAATTTACAAATGATTGATAAGTAAAAACAGCTAGTAATTTTCCGCGTGTTTTATTCACCATGATATCTACATTTCCTTTCCTCCAAAAACCATCTGGACAATAAACAATCCCCATTTTACTTTTTCCAACTACATATCCTAGTTCCATAAGACTTACCGGAGATTTAGTATTGAGATCGAAATAAAATACGGTTAAATCAGATTCTTGTATCATATCTAATTCCCAATTTACTTGCTCATTAAATTGAGGATTAGAAATGTCTTGCTTCCAACTAGAATCCCAGTCTTTGCGACGCGGATTTAGAATGACTAAATCATGTTTAAAATTTAATTTCTTCAAATCATCAATTACTTTTGATTGCCAATTTTCCGCAACACCCATTTCAATTGATCCTGCCAAAAATAATCTAGGCCAACATTTATATTGGTCTGGAATTGGATTGGGAGCTTCGATGTCAATAATCATATTTATTTTTTCTTTTGCACTGCAAAATCTTCAATGTCCACTTCAACATACTCAATAAGCCCCGCTTTTTCAAGTTCAGTTCTCAGCTCTTTTGCGTTGTAATAGCCTCCAATCAGGTGACAAATAGTTGAATCTAATTGAAGATGACACAATAACGCAGATTTTGCAAACCCAATATTTCTCCAAACGGTTTTCCCGCTATGAGTAACAATAAAATTCCCATAAAACTTAATTCGACACGGGCGAGTTTTGACGGTTTTGGGAGATTTTTCCGTTTTAAAACTTCGTTGAATGGTTGTTATTAGTTCTGGTGTAATGTTCATAAATTAACAAATTCAAGATAACACCCAAGAGAAAAAAATTGTAGAATAAGTATAACAATAGAAAATCCAAATGCTTTCCACAACGGCAGAGAAGTTGGTAATTCTTTGACTCTAATTACTATTGAAAGAGGATAACCAAAATATAAAACAAATAATAAAATAGTAGCGAATATTGTATATAAAGTATTCATAAATATAAACTCCTTATTTTCATCAAAATCTTTCCTAGATTATTCTGCCCTTGTTTTAAATTAACATCATAACCCCAATAAACATCCCGCCATACATTATACTCAGATAAATCTTTATCACCCGTATTAATCAATTTTTCTTTAATATCGTCATTGTCGCCGAATTTCTCAGCTAAAATACGAACCATGATATTATATTTCACTTTATCCCACTCTTCGGGAGTATAAAGTTTAGTTAGAGTTTTCCAAAGATTCTTAGACTCAGCGGCGGAACACGTTACAAACTGTCCCCGTTCCTCTTCTACGATCTTAGCGGCCTGAAAGGCATTCTCAGAGCTAGGATAGCATACACCCTCAAAATGCACCGGGGTATTATAGAAATTACTCAAATATCGGTATTCGCCAAAGAATCCATAGATTCTAGTGGCATCGTGGATGCAGAATTGTTGCCAGTTTATTTTAGTGCTCATATTTTTTCTTTAATGCTTCTTGATATGTGGAAAACTCTTCGTAATTATCTTCAAAGCTAGCACAACAATTACATCCATATCCGTTTCCCGACTTATAATTAACTTTATATTTCATATAATATTCTCAATCTTCAATACTTTAACGCGGGGATCGGTAATTTCCTGATAGCTATTAGTGGCAAAGATTTCATCAATACCATTATTAAATAATTCGTCTAATCCTTTATTAAATACTCCATGACTAACTCTCAACACAATTTTACCACAATTACGAGTTTTCAAAACTTTGGCTAACTCAATGTAAGTTTTCCCACCCAAACATATATCATCACACACAATTACATCCTGACCTTTGAAATCATCACAGTAAACAATAGTTTCAATGATTTCTCCAGTCTGTAAATTACGAAGCTTATCTGCCCGTATAAAACCATCGCGATTAAAATACTTAGCGATTTCAGCCGTTTTCTTATTGCTCCCGGCGTCCGGTGCTAAAAATACGTTATTGCCAAGAGTCACCCTATTGATAAATTCACGATCTTTATTAATTAGATCAAACTGAGTAATAACAGAACGATTTTTAATTAGCGCGGGCGCTACGTCACTATGAGGGTCAATAATGGTAACGGTTTTAAAATTGAGGGAATTAAGTAAATTCGCAAACACTTCAATGCTAAGACTTTCCCCGCGCACACAAACACGATCTTGCTGTGCATACGGAACCTTGGCCAATACGCAATGAATATCAGGAGCAATCATATCCCCATAATTAGTATTATACTCTGTCTCAAGAGCATTTTTAATCATAGCTAGCTCAAAGAAATCATCGCTACTATTAATGCGAGCTAATAGAATAATTTTATAACTCCCAATAAACCAACCGCGATTAATGGCCAACTTAATCCCGACTTCACCGCTTGGGAATTTAAACTTTGTATAAGCAATTTCCTGCTTGGATGTATTTAAAATTTTTGTCATATTAGTCTTTGTTTTTTTGTTCCTCTGTATATTTCACTAAATCCACCGCTTCGTCAATTAGAATCTCATTGGGGATAGAAATCCTTTTGATCCATAGATAGCGACCATGCTGATATCTAATTGTGGTAGTTTTTATACCCGGCGTAATATGATTGATACGATATTCGGGACCGCACAAATTGGCGGTTCTATTATGAATATATAAACTTACTATTCTATATGTTTCTAAATCTTGAAGAGTCATTCTGAAACATTAATTTTAGTTAAATTAGGAAAAATACCTTTAAGTTGCTCAAGAATAATTGGATATAAAAATTTATTAGCTGCACCGTAAACTTCTTTATCCGCCCGCTTCCAAGTTTTTCCTTTTGCTGGATCATCAATATACACACCAATATGGGTATGGGCCTTATCCATTTGGTTAGTAATTTGATTAATATAATAACCAATATTTAATGTATCCTCAATAGGAACAACACTAAACTTAAAATCATAATTTATACCACCAAATTCAACTACCCCGCCAAATGCAAATTGCCGTGGGCAGCGATTTTCATCTTTATAAAAATTGGAAAACCCAATATTAATAATGTTCATATTATTTATAAAATCCGCGATACCAAGCACTCACAATAGCAGCAGTACATCCAACATTCAAGGAGCGAATAGCACCAAATGAAGGAATAGTAATAATTTTCTCACATTTACTTAGCACCGAATCACTTAACCCTTGATTTTCAGCGCCAAAAATAAACACAGCATTATGCGGCGGCACAACGCCATACATATTATATGATGGAAAACTGATATTATTCTCTACGGCAATTGGAATATATTTATCCTTGATTGCATTAAAGAATTGTCCTTCATTATAACAGTGAATACAATCTGTATAATTTTGTGCGCCGACACAGCCGCGCTTATCCGCCCGCTTACCTTCGGCCTGAATATGATATATTTCTTTGAATCCTAGACAGTTAGCCACACGCCAAATTTGAGCCACATTATAATCATACCCTACATTAAACATAGCTAATGCGGCGGGTGATGATTTGGCCTGACAATAATTTTTGATTTCTTCGGGGCTTTTATCCTTTAAAAAATCGTGGACATTATATTGTGAAGCGTATTTTTCAGGAATATTATTCATTTCCTAAATTATAGACCAAAATCTGAACGAGAAACGGTTTTGCTTAGTTTATCGTTGTTATAAAGGTGTTCTAATATAGAGCTAGGAATAGCATCAATTAGATTTGAAAGCTGGTCACAAAATTCTTCATCCTTAACAAACACGTCATCTTTGGTATTATATCCATCTCTATAAAAAGATACATAAAATGAAGTAGCGTCACCGTCATTGAATTCATGATTATTGATATATAAATCAAAACTATCCATGTCAGGATATTGAATAAATAATTCTTTGATATTAGCGAGGGCTTCCTCTCCAACGTCATCAATCATTTTTTCTAGTTTAGCTTGTAGTTCTTTGTAGTCCGTGAGTTTATTGGTGGTCATATATTTTTGATATTTAAAAAGTCTTTTTTCGCCGCATTGTTCCAAGCGTTCATCCTACGCTGTCCTTCATCTAAAATCAAGCCCAACCCATCATTACGCGAGTCGATAATGCCAAATTCATCGCATAAACGACCCTGAGAGTCAATAAAAGTATCAATCGGGTGAGCATAATTAGAGCCGGAATCTTGAATAGTATTAGTTTTCATCTTCGCCCTCATATCCTTCGGTTCCTAGTGTATCAATACAATATTGACCATTACCAAATTTAAATACTCCTTTACTATATTGTATCGTAAATTCTTCATCAATATCAATAATCTTTAAAAGCTTACTTTTATCGCGTTTAATCACCAACTCAGTGCTCCCCAATTTTTCCACCAAAGAAAACGGAATAATGGAAAGCAATCCCGCATCAACTCCTAAACTAGCTATTTCTACTCCATTTTTATATAGTGGATAACATCCGTCACCATAAGCAGTACAGGCGGCAAAAAATCGAATTCCTTCATGCTCAGCGTAATTAGCATATTCAAAATAATCATATTTCTCAAGCCAATCGCCCCAAATATCATCATGAGCCTCTGAGTTATTATCCAAAATATAACACGGATCAGTAATTACATATTTACCAGCGGGGAAAACGGTGTTAATTTTAGATTCGTTAATAGTTTTCAGCTTTAGCTTTTCTTCCCTCTCTTTGTTTTGTTCTTCTTTTATTCGTTTTAGAACCTTTTCCATTTCAATGAGAGTATTATTTATATCGGTATTCATAAATTAAGCTTCCTTTACCTCAGTAACAGTATAAAAACTCAAATCCAACACTTTTTTAAGCTCTAAATATTTTTCAAATGATAGATTGGGATCAATAGTAGTATAATCACTATCGCTTTTCTCATCTAACACTCCCATTGATTTAAGTTTTATATAAGCAGAATTATTATCTCTACTATACCTGACAAGCTCACTTAAATTATAACAATACAGATTTAAGCACGTATCCTTCATTTCCTCATAATCCAATTCATCCCTTTTCTTCTCAGCGGCGGCTTTGTCAGAAAAAATAAGCTCTGGCTTTCCACCCCCTCCTTCGGGAAGATAGTTGGTTTCATCGTTATATTCGTATTGAAGTGATTGAAGTAGGTATTTCATATTATTTATAAAAAAGTCTTAAACCAGACACTAAATGTTCAATTGATTTTAAATAATCTTCATCTTGCATGAAATTATTTCCACCAAATCTTGCCCGGGATTCATCTGATAAAAATTCCCGTAGCGTGCGCCTTAACGCTACTTCATCATAAAGCTCAGACGAACCCCTTTTAGCATCAACGTAAATTGCTAAATCGTTTGCTTTTGTCCACATATTTAGCCTAAAATATATTTAAATCCATCAATTACCACCACTTTATTTAACAAAGGAGGTAAAGACAGAGCTGCGAGTCTTTTTGCGTGAATCTCTTGAGTCATTTTTTCACCCCTAATAAACCAAATATTTTGGCCGTCTGCTCCCTCATAGGCTGGGCCGTCAAGTCGGTGAAGTTGTCCATTTTGACACCAATATTTAGTGCCGTTTTCGCACTCTAATGCGGGACCATCAATACGGTGAAGTTGGCCGCTACTACTATAATGACGTTTAGTTTTATCACTCATATTATCTTTTGATATACTGACCGTTTTTGAAATTCTTGTCAACCCAATTTTGATCCTGACTAATCCACCAAACTGGAATTTTTTCTGCCGCTGGCCAACGAGCAAAACTAATTTTATCTAATTTATAGAATTCTTGATAAGCTAAAATCGGGTCGGCAATAGTAGTGTCAAGTAAAGTTTTGTATGAAGAAAAACAACGGGCGAATGGGGTAAACTTAGAAGATGGGAAATCAATAGTATGATAGTTATTTACGCACCAATTAATATGTTTTTCTGAATCGTGTTCGCGTTTATATCTTATTTTGTATTCGTCCGCCTGTGCTAAACCGTGCATGAGTAGCCATTCGTAGTTTTCTTTACTTTGACGACACCAATGAGACGCGGGATGACTAAAATGCCTGTTTGAACGCAAGTTAGGGATAGGCGTTGATCCTTCGGGAAAGGCAAAAACAAGCATACCGGCGGTCTCTAGTGGCATTCTCGAAATATGTCTATTAGCCAATTCACGCGCCGCTTTTTCTGGATCTGGATTAACAGCAAAGATATTCATCAATAATAGACTATCAGTGTAGGAAGTTTTTTCTCTTTCGCAAGATCAATTGAGTGCTTTGTTCCTTTACTTACTCCATCCCAAAACGCAATAACAAAATCACTATCATTAATAATTAACTTATTTCTAATATACCCGGCGCTTTTACCATGTTTATTCCAATCGGGCAAATACTCTATATAACTATAATTATTTTCAAATGCATATTGTTTACCCAATGAATCAGCGCCGCTAGCCCCACCGCTAATAATGGTGGGTAAGCTTTTGTTTCTCTCCATAAAACAACTACAATACCGTTTAAGCATATTGTAATTATTAAATCCCCTGCTTCC
>RXKA01000033.1 GCA_003962985.1 Pseudomonadota bacterium
GCTTTATTTTTTAATTACCAACTTGTTAAAGAACGATTTACTCAACTTGAATTGCTTATTCAGCCATAAAAAGTGAGGACTGGGGTAGGGGGATATTAAATGAAATCGATTGTACTAATTGGTGGTGTGTTAGCTATGGGCTTAATTGGTTGTAGCACGGCAACTTTTGATTGTAACAAAGTTCCAACTGCGAGTGGTTGCAATCAAGTTGTTGAGTCTAATCCAGTATCAGAGTCTGAGACAATGGCAGAAAATAAGCCGACGTTAGTTGGTGGCTGGGCACCTGCATTCTTCAGTGGTTTTGATACTAAGAAATTAGATAGCATTGTTGATGGCATGAATCAAAATCGTATTAAACACGTTGTTGTAACCTATCCGCCACAAATGCAAACCTTGGCAAACAAGATTCATGATTACCTACATACTAAGACTAAACAGCAAATTCCAATGGAAATAATCAAATTGCAGAATACCGAGCAGGTTAGCTATAATATGGAACAGGTTATAGTAACATTGTATTTTAGGTAGGATGACTATGCCAGATTGGTTTTATGATTTACCGATTTATATTGCCTCGGTAATGATGCTTATGGTGTGTAATGCAGTTAGTTTACTTGGGTATTGGTTTTATACACGTGATTTGATTAGGATTGATAATCGCGAGATTGTCACTAAAGTTGTTTGGCAAACTGTATTATATTTTAGTACGGTTTTTATTGCTTTTTGGATTGTGACTACGTGGAATAATCTGGGTGATTTGAAGCAAACCACCATTCGTGAAGCAAATACGGTCGCCATGCTTTATCATGATTTAAATTCGTTACCAACCGATCAAAGAGTAATGTTAGAAAAGAAACTTTCATCTTATCTAGATTCAGTGGTTAATGATGAATATAAAAGTCTTGCTGGTGGTCATGAAAATCAAACGACTAATGCGCGCTATAATGAATTAGCATCGGCAATTTATAATTATCAACCAGATGTCACTCTAGCATCTGAGTTACGTTATAACCGAATTTTATTACATTTATCACAACTGTCGGATTATCGTGAAGAGCGCCTTAGCTATCTTGATGGTAGTTTAAGTGGTCCAATGTTGATTTTCTTTTTAACGATGATTATGGTCGGGTGCTTTTGGACAGGGTTTATCGAGACCAGAAGTTTTCGATTTACACTGTTTATTATTATTAGCCAGAACTTAATTATGGGTTCATCATCATGGCTAATACTCGAGATGGACAAGCCATTTGAAGGGCAGTTTAGTGTTACAAATGCACCATTTATAACTATTCAGAAAGAAATCAATTTAGCCGCTACTACTGTGGTTAATGATAAATCATCTGTGTATAGTACTAAATAATATGGTAGAATAATCGGGTTTTTAAATCTATCAATAAGGATAAAACATGAATTTACATGAGTATCAAGCCAAGGAATTGCTGGCACGTTACGGATTGCGAGTGCAAACAGGTGTTTTGGCAACTAGCGGTCACGAAGCAGCTGAAGCATATGATAAATTAGGTGGTAAATTTGCGGTAGTTAAAGCGCAAGTACATGCTGGTGGACGTGGTAAAGCTGGTGGTGTAAAGGTTGTTAAATCGCGTGATGAAGCAGCTGAAGTTGCGAATAGTTTAATTGGTAGAAACTTAGTTACATACCAAACTGATGCTAATGGACAGCCAGTTAATTCTGTGTATGTATCTGAAGATTTATATCCAGTTTCACGTGAGTTGTATCTTGGTGCAGTTGTGGATCGCTCTAGTCGTCGTGTAACTTTCATGGCATCAACTGAGGGTGGTGTAGAGATTGAGAAAGTAGCTCATGAAACTCCAGAGAAAATCCTAAAAGTTGTTGTAGATCCATTAGTTGGATTACAACCTTGTCATGCACGCGATATCGCATTCCAATTAGGTTTGACAGGTGATCAGATTGCCAATTTTGTAAAAATGATGACAGGTGCATACAAAGCATTTGTTGAAAATGATTTTGCATTATTTGAAATCAATCCATTAGCTGTTCGTGAAAATGGCGAATTAGTATGTGTAGATGCAAAAATTAATTTAGATTCAAACGCATTATTCCGTCATTCTTCTTTATTGGCATTACGCGATAAATCACAAGAAAATGAACGTGAATTAAAAGCCTCAGAACACGACTTAAACTATGTTGCTCTTGAAGGCAATATCGGTTGTATGGTGAATGGTGCTGGTCTTGCGATGGCAACTATGGATATCATTAAGTTGTACGGCGGTCAGCCCGCTAACTTCCTTGATGTAGGTGGTGGCGCGACTAAAGCTCGTGTGATTGAAGCATTCAAATTAATTTTGGCTGATGATAATGTAAAAGCGGTATTAATCAATATCTTCGGTGGTATCGTACGTTGTGATATGATTGCTGAAGCGATTATTGATGCAGTTAAAGAAGTTAATGTAACTGTACCTGTAGTAGTACGTTTGGAAGGTAATAATGCTGAGTTGGGTTCTAAATTATTGAAAGAATCTGGTTTAGCTTTAATTCCAGCTGATGGTTTAGCAGATGCAGCACAAAAAGTAGTTGCCACTTTGAAGTAAGGATGAATAATGAGCGTTTTAGTAAATAAAAATACCAAGGTTTTAGTACAAGGTTTTACAGGTAAAAACGGTACATTCCATTCAGAGCAGGCAATTGCTTATGGAACAAAAGTAGTGGGTGGTGTTACTCCTGGTAAAGGTGGTACAACACATTTGAATTTGCCAGTATTTAATACTATGCGTGAAGCAGTACAAGAAACAGGTGCTGATGCATCAGTAATCTATGTACCAGCTCCATTTGTATTAGATTCAGCAATTGAAGCTATTGATGCTGGCGTGCCTTTATTAGTTATTATTACTGAAGGTGTACCAACATTAGATATGTTAAAAGTTAAACGTTACGCAGAATCTAGTGCTACCCGTATTATCGGTCCAAATTGTCCTGGTATTATTACTCCAGGCGAATGTAAGATTGGTATTATGCCAGGTCACATTCATTTACCAGGTAAAATCGGTATCGTATCACGTTCTGGTACATTGACTTATGAAGCAGTTGCACAAACAACTAAATTAGGTCTAGGTCAATCAACTTGTATCGGTATTGGTGGTGATCCTATTCCTGGAACGTCACATATTGATGCACTTAAATTATTCCAAGAAGATCCACAAACTGAAGCAATCATTATGATTGGTGAAATTGGTGGTACTGCGGAAGAAGAAGCTGCTGAATATGTAAAATCACATGTTACCAAACCTGTAGTGGGTTACATTGCTGGGGTTACTGCTCCTGCTGGTAAACGTATGGGTCACGCTGGTGCAATTATTTCTGGTGGTAAAGGTACTGCCGAAGAAAAATTTGCTGCATTTGAGCGTGCAGGCATTGCTTACACTCGTTCACCTGCTGAACTAGGTACAACAATGTATGAATTGTTAAAATCAAAAGGTATGCTGTAATCAGTAATTAGTTTGATTGTAAACCCCCTCATTGAGGGGGTTTACGTTTATTAGCACAATAATAATGTAGTTTGATATGCAAGCTTTTTGGTTTAGTTAATTACTAAGGCTTGATTAATTAGGATTAAATATTATATAATAAGTAATGTTGTGTTATCACAATTATGTTTTTATGTCAATTGAGGAAAATATATGAATTACAATTATCAACAACAGCAATATGCAATGGCAGCACCATCGGTAGAAATTCGCCGTGAAGTGATGCGCAATACGTATTTGCTTTTGGCATTATCTCTTATTCCAACTGCAATTGGTGCATTGGTTGGTATGAATATGTCATTTATGTTTTTACGCGCTAGCCCAATCATGGGATCATTATTACTAATTGGTGGTATGTATTTCATGATGTTTATGGTGCAAAAAAATCGGAATAGTTTTGCCGGTATTATTTGGTTAATGGCGTTTACACTCCTGATGGGATTGTTGTTAGGTCCATTGTTACAATTTGCTTTACGCATTCCAAATGGTGGACAAATGATTTTGCTTGCAGCAGTAATGACTTCGGCAATTTTCTTTGTAATGAGTGCCATTGCCTTTACAATTAAACGTGAAACGCCATTTTTAACTAATTTCTTGGCAATTGGTGGTATCGTGATTATGATTGCAATGATAGCAAATATATTTTTACATACGCCAATGTTGTACTTAATGGTGTGTGGTGCATTTGTAATTTTTTCATCATTAATGATTTTGTGGCAAGTGAATCAAATTGTAATTGGTGGTGAAACCAATTATATTTCAGCAACATTAAGCTTATATGTAAGCTTATATAACTTGTTCACAAGTCTATTACAGATTATCATTGCATTATCAGGTAATGACCGTCGTTAGATTTATTTAATAATAAGATCGCTATTAATCTAGCGGTCTTTTTTTATATCCAAATTATGCAAAAAATTCAATATCCGAATAGTAATTTTATTTTATACCAACCATTTGAACCAGCAGGGGATCAACCGACTGCAATTAGTGGATTGGTCGAGGGCCTAGTAGATGGTCTCCAATATCAAACTCTTTTGGGTGTAACTGGTAGTGGTAAAACCTATACGATGGCAAATATCATTGCTAAGACAGGGCGCCCAGCAATCATTATGGCGCATAATAAAACATTAGCGGCTCAATTATATGCAGAATTTCGTGATTTTTTTCCCGAGAATGCCGTCGAATATTTTGTGTCATATTATGACTATTATCAACCAGAAGCATATGTGCCACACAAAGATTTATTTATTGAAAAAGATTCAGCAATCAATGAGCATATTGAGCAAATGCGTTTATCTGCGACCAAGTCATTGTTAGAACGCGAAGATGTGATTATCGTTGCAACGGTATCCGCAATTTATGGTATTGGTGATGAAGCTGCTTACCAAAAAATGATTCTCCATGTTAAAGAGCAAGATCGTTATCCGCAGGCTGATATTATTCGTCAATTGGTAAGTATGCAATATCAACGTGCTGATATCGATTTTAAACGCGGTTCTTTCCGTGTGCGCGGTGACACAATCGATGTGTTTCCTGCTGAGTACTATGACAAAGCATTACGCATTAGTTTATTTGATGACGAAATTGATGGATTATTTCTCTTTGATCCATTGACGGGGAAAGTTCAACAAAAAATTAGTCGTTTTACGGTATTCCCATCTTCACATTATGTTACACCGCGTGAAACAGTCATGGCGGCATGTGAAAAAATTCGTTTGGAAATGGAGTCTCGTGTGAAAGAATATGAGGCACTAGGTAAGACCATTGAGGCTTATCGTATTAAACAACGAACAGAGTTTGACTTGGAGATGCTTAATGAAACTGGATTTTGCAAGGGGATCGAAAATTATTCGCGCCATTTGACGGGGCGTACACCAGGTGAGCCACCGCCAACGCTAATTGATTACTTACCCAATAATTCACTGATGTTTATTGATGAGTCGCATGTAACGATTTCTCAAATTGGTGGTATGTATAATGGTGATAAGGCGCGTAAACAAAATTTAGTTGATTATGGTTTTCGTTTGCCTTCTGCAATGGATAACCGTCCACTGCGCTTTAATGAGTTTGAAAGTCGGATGCCGCAAACTATTTTTGTTTCTGCCACGCCAAGTAAATATGAAGCAGAACATCAAGATAATTTGGTTGAACAAGTGGTTCGTCCAACGGGGCTATTAGATCCGATAATTGAAGTTCGTCCTGTTGAGACTCAGGTAGATGACTTATTGCATGAAATTAACTTACGCCTTGAGATTGGACAGCGAGTATTGGCTACGACACTAACCAAAAAAATGGCAGAACGGTTGGCGGAGTATTATACTGAAAATGGGGTAAAGGTACGCTATTTACATTCTGATATTGATACGGTTGAACGAGTAGAGATTATTCGTGATTTACGTTTGGGGGTATTTGACGTCTTGATTGGTGTAAATTTATTACGCGAAGGTCTCGATATGCCTGAAGTAAGTTTAGTTGCTGTTTTGGATGCGGATAAAGAAGGCTTTTTACGTTCTGAGCGTTCTTTGATTCAAACGGTTGGGCGTGCTGCGCGTAATAGTGATGGTATGGCGATCTTCTATGCTGATAAAATTACGCGTTCAATGCAGGTTGCTATTGATGAAACCAAGCGTAGACGGAGTAAACAAGAAGCTCATAACCAACTTCACGGTATAACTCCAACTACGGTTAGTAAACCAATTAATGATATAATTGATGGGGTTTATAAAGAACAAGATAAACAAAAATTTGAGATTAAGATTCCGCAAGAATTAAGTGAGAAAGAATTAACTAAGTTAATTAAACAAACTGAAAAGCGGATGAAAGATCATGCTTTGAATTTAGAATATGAGGCAGCGGCAAAATGTCGCGATGAATTGAAATTATTAAGAGAATTAATGTTTAACAATTAAGGTGTATTATGTCTAGTTTTGTAATAGGTGTAGCAGGTGGGTCTGGGTCTGGGAAATCAACAGTTACCGAGCATATTTTAGATTCGGTTGGTGCGAATAACGTTGCAGTATTAATTCAGGATAATTATTATAAAGACTTGGCAGCACTAACTCCTGAACAGCGGAGAAAAGTAAATTTTGATCATCCAGATGCGTTTGATTGGGAATTATTGTTACGTCATTTAGATGATTTAGTGCATGGATTGCCTATCAATATGCCAATATATGATTTTACCCGTGATACTCGTTCTGAAAATACTACCTTGGTGTTGCCATCGCCTGTTATCGTCATTGAGGGATTATTTTCATTGTTAGATCCTAATTTATTAAAATATATGTCACTACGTATCTTTGTTGATACTGCTGATGATATTCGCTTCATTCGTCGTTTACAGCGCGATATTACCGAACGTGGTCGTACTACTGAATCAGTTATCAAACAGTATCTGGAGTCAGTTCGTCCGATGCATCGCCAGTTTATTGAGCCAACTAAACGTAACGCGCATATCATTATTCCGCATGGCGCAAATAAAGCTGCGCTTGAAATGATTGTTGCACGAGTACGCTCAGCAATCAACGAAGATGAATTATCAGTAACTACATTTTTTGAAGAGATTTAATATGAAGCCATTTATTATTGGAGTTGCCGGTGGTTCAGGGTCTGGTAAGTCGACGGTAACAGAACAGATTGTTCGTTCGGTTGGGGTGGATAATGTGACAGTCTTTATTCAGGATAATTTTTATCTTGATCGCTCATACTTAAGCGTTGCTGAGCGTGAACGGGTAAATTTTGATCATCCAGATGCGCTTGACTGGGCGTTAATGACCAAGCTCCTAAATGACTTGAAAAACGGTTTACCTGTCGAGATGCCTCAGTATGACTTCACTACTCATACTCGCCGTGCAGAAACAAAAACAGTTGTTCCTGCCAAAATTATTGTGGTAGAAGGAATTTTTGGGTTATTCAGTGAAGAAATGTGTCGTCAAATGGCATTGCGGATTTTTGTAGATACGGCTGGTGATATTCGCCTAATGCGTCGTTTAAAACGTGATATCAATGATCGCGGTCGTACTTTGGATAGTGTGATTCAGCAGTATAGTAAATTTGTGCGCCCAATGTACAAAAAATTTGTTGAACCAACCAAACAAGCAGCACATATTATTATTCCGCATGGTTCCAACCAAGCCGCACTTGAAATGATCGCATCGCGTATTCACTGTGCATTAAATGGTCAAACCTTTATCGATGACATGACTTTTGATGAAGAGTAATTGCTTTTAATAATTATTACAGCAAAGTTGTGTTATAGTTTAGCTATATCTGATTTAAGCACAGGAACAATCGATGGCAAAGAAGCAACAAATTTATCAAACAGGAACGATTAACTCTTTAATTAATGCTGTTTATGATGGTGATACCACAATAGGTGAGATAAAGGATCATGGTGATTTTGGTCTTGGTACTTTTGATATGGTTGATGGTGAAATGATTGTTTGTGATAATGTTTATTATCGTGCGGATCAAGATGGAAACCTATCTATTGTTAACGATGATGTGACAGTACCTTTTGCCGTTGTCAGCAAGTTTAATCCTAGTATCGAAATTGGGTTAAATAATAAATCATTTAATGATCTTGAAGTCTATCTAACGGAATTATTTCCTTCTAAAAATATGGTTTATTCAATCAAAATTACTGGACACTTTACTAAGATATTGCTACGGAGTGAGGCCTGTCAACCACGTACCTACCGTAAAATGAGTGAAACTATGCCTGATTTACAAAAGACCTTTAGTCAAGAGAATGTTGATGGTGTTTTGATAGGGGTGTGGTTTCCAAAATACTTGGAACAATTGAATGTGCCGGGTTTTCATTTCCATTATGTTGATTCAGCTCGTCAAGTTGGTGGACATGTGTTTAATTTTGAATTAAGCAAAGGTCGGGTATTTATTCAAGAGCTTAAAAGTTTGCAAGTTGATCTGATTGATAATGATGAATTTGCAAATGCAGATTTGGTAAGTGGTGCTGAATCAATAGATCAATTAGAAAAACAACGTTAATTAAGGGTTAAAGATGAGTAGAAATATCGCAACATTGCTAGTCGAGCAAATGGAAAACTATGGCATAGAGTATGTCTTTTGTGTCCCAGGGGCATCCATTGATGCTATAACTACTGCATTGATTGGACGCAAGCCGCAATTGGTATTATGTCGTCAAGAAAGTGGTGCAGGTAACGCCGCGGTTGCTTATGCCAAAAAAACTGGAAAGCCAGCAGTGGTCTTGGTAACGGCTGGTCCTGGTGCCACCAATCTAGTAACTGCTGTTGCAACAGCAACCTTGGAGCATAATCCGTTAATCGCAATTTGTGGGCAAATGGATAGTAAAACTACTTTTAAACCTTCACATCAGATCATTAATGCCGAAGATTTATTTCTACCTGTAACTCGTTATAGTAAGGAAGTTACCAATCCAGATACCGTAACTGGAATTTGGGATTTAGCCTATAATCGTGCGACTAGTAATGAAACGGGCGCTGTCCACCTGTCATTTGCTGCTGATTTATTGGCACAACCAACGGACGTAAAGTCAACTTCACCACTATTAAATAGTGCTCTATCAATTGCTCAAAGTAGCAATATTAGTCAAGCGCAACAGCTAATTAAAAATGCTACAATGCCGCTGATTATTATTGGTGCTGATGCCGCAAGTGAACTAGTTGCTAATAGCCTAGAAAAATTAATTGCTAATACCCAAATTCCAGTGCTTAGTTCATTTGAGGGTGGTGGCATGGTTAAGCCACATCACTTAGAACATTTTATGGGACGTCTTGGTGCATTCCAAAATCAACCATGTAATGAGCTGATCAAGCAGTCTGATTTATTAATTTCAATTGGCTATAATATAGCAGAACTAGACCCTCTAAAATGGAATCCAAGTGATAAGCCACTAATACATATTGCTAATTTTAATCCCATAGTTGCCAATGGTTATCGTCCAACGGTACAGCTGCTAGGCGACATTGCGGCTAATCTGGAAAGCTTGGCTCAAGGCTTAAGTTACGCACCTAGTAAGGAATTATTAAATTTACAACAGCAAGTGCGGACAATTTTGCAAAAGCGTTTAACTGAATTTACACCTCCAAAATCGGATACTGTTCACCCACTCCAAGTGATTGAATTATTGCAAAATAATATCCAAGCTAATGATACTTTGGTAAGTGATGTAGGTAGTCATCAATATTGGATTTCAGAGCATTTTGTGAGTCATAAACCGCGTCAATTTATTAACAGTATGGGCTTTCAAACTCTTGGTGTATCTATTGCTTTTGCGGTTGGTGCTGCCTTTAGTAATAAATCTCGAGGTCTAGATGAAGCTAAGGTCTATTCAGTTTCTGGTGATGGTGGTATCTTAATGTGTATCATGGAGTTAGCAACTGCAGTTGAACATAACTTACCAATTATCCATCTGCTGTGGAAAGATCACAGTTATAACTTAGTCGCAATTCAAGAAGAACATAAATACGCTGAAACTAGTGCGGTACAATTTACTCATAATGTAGATTTTGCTCAAATGGCGCGTAGTTTTGGTGCTTATGGTATCACGGTTACCTCGTCCGAACAGTTATTGCCAGCTTTGCAAGAGGCGCAAGCGCAAAAAGGGCCTGTAATTATTGATATTGCAATTGATTATACAGATAACTTAAAAGTTATTGTAGAGTAGTATGATTTTGACGGTGTAAAGCTAGACAGATAGTTGACTTAAAGTCCGTAAAACCAGCTCGTATTATTCTTAGATAAAAACCTCATTCTGTTTTTTATGATGAGGTTTTTGATTTTACTTATACTTATTTAATATTGATTATTTTTTAGATGTAATAAATTGATATTGTTGAATATAATAAACCCCAGTCCTCACTTTTTTATGGCTGAATAAGCAATTCAAGCTGAGTAAATCGTTCTTTAACAAGTTGGTAATTAAAAAATAAAGCCGTAGTGTAAGAAAGAATCTTGCGGTTAATTCTACCTAGTAACCC
>RXKA01000093.1 GCA_003962985.1 Pseudomonadota bacterium
CGCATTTTGATTTAGTGGTTAGTGAATGCAGTAGTGCTTTGAATGTACGCGCTACGGGCAAGTTTAACTCGTCACTAGAAACCAATCAGCTTGATTATGCAAGTTATCTTAATAGTGGAGGACGGTTGGTAGTAAGTATTGATTCTGCTACCGATGGTCAGTTGTATCAAAGTGTTATTGCTTTTAATGGTAATAATATTGCTGAGATACTCAATAATTATATGTTGCAATCAGAACAGCTCCGCACATGGTTTTTATTAGCCTATTCTCAAGAACGTGTGGTTGGTTTTGTTTTGCAGCAGCTTCCAGATATGCAAAACCAATTTGTTGAGGATATTGAACGAGTATTTATGTTGGCTAATACTCTTTCTACTCATGAATTATTAGTTGATAGCCCAGAAAAAATTCTCCACAAATTATTTAGTGAAGATGACATTATCCTTTTTGAAGATAAACCAATGAATTTCTCATGCACCTGTAGCCGTGCAAGAGTGGGACAGATTTTACGTAACTTAGGAAAAGAAGAACTAGAAAATATGATAGCAGAAGAAGGTGACATTACTGTAAACTGCGATTATTGCAATACTGAGTATCATTTTAAAGAACAAGAGTTGGAACAGTTTGTACTGCAAATATCTCTCGATGAAATGAATCCCATATCTAAGCAGATTAATTAACCGTGTCGGAAAGTGGAGGTGTGTGATGAAGAGTGCTAGATTACCGCGTTTGAGTATCTTGCAGGTATTTAATATTAGTTTTGGTTTTTTGGGAGTGCAAATTGGTTACTCATTGCAAAGTGGGAATACCAGCCGTATTTTGTCAGCTCTGGGTGCTAACGTTGAACATTTAAGTTATTTTTGGTTGGCAGCTCCACTTGCAGGATTGATTGTACAACCGATCATTGGTTTATCTAGCGATAAATTATGGACGAGATTTGGACGTCGAATTCCTTTTATTTTTCTAGGGGCGATTATTTCTGCTCTGGCAATGTTCTTTATGCCAAATTCTGAGCATTTTGCTTCTTTGGTTCCTGCATTAGTCTTTGGTGCATTCATGTTATTATTCATGGATACTGCATTTAATATCACTATGCAGCCATTCCGCGCTCTTGTTGGTGATATGGTATCTGATGAACAAAGAAACTTAGGCTATTCGATTCAGAGCTTCTTGATTAATACGGGTGCTGTTGTTGGATCTTTATTACCATTTATTCTGAATTGGTTTGGTGTGGCAAATACTCCTGCTCCAGGTGATAAAGTTGCACCTACAGTAATTTGGTCATTTTACTTTGGTGGTGCCTGTCTATTAATCTCTGTATTATGGACTGCATTTACAACTAAAGAATATACTCCAGAAGAATATGCTCGTTACCATGGTGTATCAGAAGAGTCACAAAAAGAAAAAGTTTCATTTATCGAAGTTTTACGTGACACGCCTGCCACTTTATGGCGCTTAGGAATTGTACAATTCTTCTCATGGTTTGCATTATTTATGATGTGGGTTTATACTACTTCAGGTATTGCACAAAATGTTTGGCATACCGCAGCAACTGATTCAACCTCAGCAGCATTTAACGAAGCTGGCAATTGGGTTGGTGTAATTTTTGCGGCGTATAGTCTATTTGCAGCTATTTATGCATTATTCATGAGTAAATTAGCGGATAAATTTGGTAGAAAAACAGTTTATATGTATTCGCTTCTTTTGGGTGGTGTTGGATTATTATCAATGGTATTTATCCATGATAAATACTTACTACTGTTATCTATGTTAGGTATCGGTATCGCTTGGGCTGCTATTTTAGCAATGCCATATGCTATTTTATCGGCAAGTTTACCCGCTGAAAAAATGGGGGTTTATATGGGTGTGTTTAATGGTACTATTACAGTTCCGCAAATCGCAGCAGGATTATTGGGTGGAGTTTTATTGAGCGTAGTTGGCGGCAATGCTGTATTTATGCTTGGTGTGGCTGGTGTATCTATGCTTATAGCAGGATTATCAGTGGTATTTGTCAAGTAGTATTTATTTAATATTCTGAAAAAAACTATTAGTACATTAAAATGTACTAATAGTTTTTTAATGATGGTAAAATAATGCCTACAGTAAACAAGGGCAAATTGATTATAAATAATAGCATATTTTGCTAGTTATTTTTGATGAAAGAAAAATAATGAATCTTAATTATGTCGTAGAAAAAGAATTATCAAATCTGTTGACAGTCTCTATTGAAGAAGCAAGCAATGAGCAAATTTATCATGCTTTATTAAAATATGTACAACAACAAACAAAAAAATGTACTACAAAAGCAGCACAGAAAAAAATCTATTATATTTCTAGTGAATTCCTTATCGGCAAGATGTTGTCAAATAATTTAATTAATCTTGGTTTATATAAAGCAGTTAACAATGTATTAGCTGCCTATAATCGTAGTTTAAGCGCAATCGAAGAAGTTGAACCAGAACCATCATTAGGAAATGGTGGCTTAGGGCGTCTAGCTGCATGTTTCTTAGATTCAATTGCATCATTGGATATTCCAGGTGTTGGTGTTAGTTTAAATTATCATTATGGTTTATTCCGTCAAAAATTTAGTAATAACCTACAAAGTGAGCAACCTAATCCATGGATGGAAGAACAAAGTTGGTTACGTAAAACAGATACGTGCTACGATGTTAAATTTGCTAATTTTACGGCAAAATCTCGTTTATGTGAAATTGATATAGTTGGTTATGACAGTGTTCGTGTCAACAAACTATGTTTATTTGATATTGAAACCGTGAATGAAAATATCGTAAAAGATGGTATTCAATTTGATAAAACGGATATTGAAAAAAATCTTACCTTATTCTTATATCCAGATGATAGTGATGAAGCTGGTCATTTATTGCGTATTTTCCAACAATACTTCATGGTAAGCAATGCGGTTAGTTTGATCTTTGATGATATGAAGGCAAATGGCTGGGATTTACGTGATTTAGCGCAACATGCGGTAGTACAAATTAATGATACTCATCCTACATTAGTGATTCCTGAATTAATCCGCCGCCTAATGGAAAATGGCATTAAGATTGATGAAGCAATTGAAATTGTAAAAAAAGTGGTAGCTTACACTAACCACACTATCTTAGCCGAAGCATTAGAAAAATGGCCACATAGATATTTAGAAAAAGTAGTGCCTCATCTAATGGATATAATTGATTACCTAGATCGTGATATAAAAGCTAAATATCCAAATCAAGGTGTTGATGTGATTGATGATAGCGGTCGTGTGCATATGGCACATATTGCAATCCACTATAGCTTTAGCGTTAATGGAGTGGCAGCACTGCATACTGAAATTTTGAAAAATAGTGAGCTAAAACATTTCAGTCAAATTTATCCAAGTCGCTTTAATAATAAAACCAATGGAATTACATTCCGTCGTTGGTTATTGGAGACTAATCCAGAGTTGGCTTCATACCTAGAGGGATTGATCGGTCCAGAATTTAAACGTAATGCTATGCATTTAAAACAATTATTAGTACATCATACTGATAATAACGTATTAAATAAATTGATGGAAATTAAAGCAGTTAAGAAAAAACAATTTATTGATTTTGCACGTAATAACTTTGGTGTTGAATTAAACCCTGAAGCTATTTTTGATGTACAAATTAAGCGTATCCATGAGTACAAACGTCAACAAATGAATGCATTGTACATTGTACATAAATACTTAGAGGTAAAAGCTGGTAACTATCCTAAACGTCCGTTGACATTTATCTTTGGTGGTAAGGCAGCTCCTGCATATATTATTGCTAAAGACATTATTCATATGATCTTATGTTTACAAGAATTAATAAATAATGATCCAGTGGTAAGTAAACATTTACAAGTTTTATTTGTAGAAAACTACAATGTAACGGTTGCTGAAAAATTAATTCCAGCTGCAGATGTTTCAGAGCAAATTTCATTAGCATCAAAAGAGGCTAGCGGTACAGGTAATATGAAATTCATGTTAAATGGTGCTGTTACTTTGGGTACTATGGATGGTGCAAACGTTGAAATTGCAGGTTTAGTCGGACCACGTAATATTTATACTTTTGGTAAAGATAGTGATGTTATTATTGATTTATATGCAACTGGTGGTTATAAATCAAGCGAATATTACAATAATAATGAAATTATCAAACGTGCAGTTGACTTTATTGTTTCACCAGAAATGTTAAAAGTTGGAACTGAAAGTAAACTTCGTGAATTACATCATGAATTAATTTCTAAAGATTGGTTTATGACTTTAATTGACTTCGTTGAATATGTTAAAGCCAAAGATCAAGTCTTTATTGATTATGAACAACGTGAGCGTTGGGCTAAAATGTGTTTGGTAAATATCGGTAGCTCAGGATTCTTTAGCTCAGATCGGACAATAGCTGAATATGACAGAGATATCTGGAAAATTAACCAACAGTAATTTGGTTGTGGCAAGGTTTAAGTGATTAAGCCTTGCTTTTTTATTGTGCTTTATTATTAAGGATTATTAAAATGCGTGTTGCTGGTGTATTGCTTGGTATAGCAAGTCTTCCATCTAAGTATGGTGTAGGTGATTTTGGAACAGAAGCTTATGAGTTCGTTGATATTCTTGCACGTATGAATGTAAAAGTATGGCAAGTTTTACCATTGAATCCTTTAGGGTTTGGTAACTCTCCATATCAACCATATTCTTCATTTGCGGGTGATGAATTGTATATTAGTTTGGATCGCTTAGTCGACGATAAGCTATTATCTGCTGATGAATTGACTTCTTTTAATGCAAGTAAGACTACTATTGATTATATTCAAGTGCGTGAATTTAAAGCTAAATTATTAGCCAAAGCATTCACTAAATATCAACAAAATACACAATTACAAGCCGATTGTAAAGAATTTGTAGCTAATACGAAATGGGCATACAACTATGCGGTATTTTTAACCCTGAAAAAAGCTAATAATTTAAGACAATGGAATGAGTGGCCAGCGGAGCAGAAAAACTGGATTAAAGATCAGCAGCTTGATTTAACTCCGTTTGAATCTCAAATTGCATATGAATTGTTTGTTCAATTTATTTTCTTCCGTCAATGGATGCAGTTAAAAGCATATACAAATAGTAAAAATATTCAAATAATGGGTGATATTCCTATTTATTTAGGTTATGATTCGGCTGATGTATGGGAAAATCAAGACGTATTTCTACTTGATGAGCAGCAAAACCCGACCTTTATTGCTGGTGTACCCCCTGATTATTTCTCAGTAACAGGTCAACGTTGGGGTAATCCTATCTATGATTGGGAAAAATTAGAGCAAACTGGATTTAAGTTCTGGATTGATCGTTTACGCGGTAATGCAGATGCTTTTGATATTATCAGAATTGACCATTTCCGTGCATTTGACACTTATTGGAAAATCCCTGCATCATGCCCAACTGCGGTTGATGGTGAATGGGTTGAAGCGCCTGGTTATGCATTATTTGATGCAATTTACAAAGCTATGCCAGATGTGAAAATTGTGGTGGAAGATTTAGGTGATTTACGTCCTGAAGTTCATCAATTGCGTGATCATTACAATCTACCTGGTATGCAAATTTTCCAATTTAAATATGAAATCAATGGTGATAATTCTGTAATGGCAACTACGGAGAATACTATTGTTTATACAGGAACTCATGATAATGAAACATTGATGGGATGGTATTTAGGATTATCTCGTTACCAACGTAAACAATTAAAACGCACATTGAAAGCAACTGAAGAGAATATAAAAAATAAAATCTTAAATCTAATCTTAGGTTATCAAGCTAATTATGTAGTATTCCCAGTACAAGATTTGATTGGTCTAGATAATCATGCACGTATCAATTTCCCTGGTAAAATTGGTTCACCTAATTGGGAATGGAAGCTAGCCAGTTTTGATGAGTTATTAAATTTAGTGCCGTGGTTTGCAGCGCAAGCTATCAAAGCAAAACGTTAATTTCTCCTCAATATTAGTTAATAAATCACTACTTTTTTAGGTAGTGATTTATTTTTTATCTTTCACCTACTTATTTTATCAAGTTTTGTTAAAATATCGCACTTATAACAATAATCAATTATTTTTCAACTTGTTAGGTATTTTACATCATGTTTCAATTAGTTATTTTATTGATTGCGCTGTTTGCCGGCTATCAAATTAAACGTCTCTATATTCCGCAATTACTACTAAATAAGGTTTTATTTATAATTGTCATTGTTATACTTGTCGTGATGGGCTATCAATTTGGGAGTAGTGCATCTGATTTATGGTTGCAATTATTGCAGGTATTAAAAAATGTGGTGGTATTTGCAAGTTTAATCTTTATTTGTAATATTTTATTGACGATGCTCTTTTTTCGGCAGGCTAATCAGCAGTTACGCCATCCAGAGCATGAGCAAATTCAAGCTAATTACGCTCAGTTTGCCTATGAAAGTGGCAAATATTTAGCCATGATTGCACTCGGAATTTGTGTAGGATACCTGTTAAAACTACCATTAGTACACTTAGAGGCTATCGTAAATTGGTTATTGATAATTTTACTCTTCATAATTGGTCACCAAATGCGTATGAATGGCGTATCATTAAAAGAAGTGCTATTAAATAAAACTGGTTTCAAATTATCGTGTGTGATTGTTATTGCTTCGCTAGTAGCTGGTGGACTATCAGCCGTTATTCTAGGAATGCCTATCATGCAAGGAATTGCTTTAAGTAGTGGATTTGGATGGTATACTTTATCTAGTATTTTAATCGGACAATTAATTAACCAAGACTATGGAACTACCGCATTTTTTATTGATTTTAGTCGTGAACTAATTGCGATTATTCTCTTACCTAGTTTGGGAAGATTTATTCCACTTAGTATGGTTGGCTATTGTGGTGCTACCGCCATGGATTTTTCACTACCAATAATTAAACAAAACTTAGACCATAAATGCGTGATAATTGCTATCTCAAGTGGTATGTTACTTAGTTGTGCGGTACCGCTATTGATACCGCTGGTTATTAAATTTATCTAGTTAGATCAATTCGACTATTAAAGATAAGTTGATATTCATCATGGTTAACTAAATGCTTAATATTATTCTCCACAAAGCATGTGCCAGAATAGCAGTTAATTCTGGTATAGTAATTATAAGGTTTACTATTTTCAATTACAGGAGTTAGATTATCTTTAAGAGAAATGGAATAATCTGATGCAAAACCAACACGGATGAGATTGCCATACAAATTACATCCTTGGCTAGTCACTTCAAAGTAGTGACTGTTATTAATGGTTCTATTTGCGGGAGCAACTTTTAGATTAGGATGACGAACAATCAGTTCACATAATGAAGGCTGAATATTTACCAATGGATTAACTTGAAGATAGTTAATTTTTTGTAAGATAGTACTAAAAATACCAGTTAATTGTTTGGTTACTAAAACTACGAAGAACAGGGTAAAGAAAGCTTTTCCACGACTAAATTTAAATGGATGTTTATGGTCTTTATAAGACAAAAACATATTAACCAATAAGAAGTATAATCCTAACCAGATGGCTAATAATAATGGCTTTTCATTTACGCGAAATTGTTGATTTACTAAAAAATTAATCGTGAACGTAAATGTGCCAACTAATGCCATAATTTTTATTGGTAACAATAAACGTGGGCTTATGTTATTGACAATACTACAAAGATAATTAAAGATTAAAATCACTGTAAATGGAATTATTAACAGAATAATTAATCCGATTGCTATCTGTAAAATAATAAAGGTTAAATAAGCGGTAATGTTACTTTGGGGAAAAAATACATATACCTGTGTTTCAATATTCAGTCCAAAATATAATAATAAAATAGCAATCATGACCGGTATAATATGCTCGGTTTTCATGAAACCTTTAAAAATTACTGTAAATAAAAATTTATTAAACTCACTAAAATCAATCGTTGAGAGTCGAAAGTAGTAGTTCTTGAATCGAGACATATATTTCCTATTCTTATATCAAGATAACTATTAAAAAGCCAATTCTAAAAAGAATTGGCCGCATAAAACAACACCTCTAATTATCAATCTTTATGCCATTTATCAATAAAAGTAGTCATAACAGCATTAGCGTATACGTTAGTAGCACTACGTCCCATGTCTGCAAAAGCATCAATCGGTAATAGTAACAAAATACTAGCTTCAGGGAAGTGGAATGCCGAAACCGCAGACGAAATCACCATAATAGAAGCACGTGGTACACCCGCAATACCTTTTGACGTTACTAATAACATAAAGAAGATATATAATTTATCAGTAAACGAAATATCTATACCAAATACTTGAGTGATAAAGATAATCGCAAAACTGAAATATACCATTGAACCAATCATATTAAATGAATAACCCATTGGCATTACAAAACTACTAATTTTCTCCCGTACACCATGCTCATCCAACGCTTCAAATACCGCAGGGTAAGCAACTTCTGATGATGAGGTCGCAAAAGACAATGACAATGGTGGAATGATACTTGAAATTAATTGGTTTACTTTACGTCCAACAACTTTTAGTGAAATTAAATAAATCACAATCCATACGATAAGTAGCGCTAAATAGTATTCAAGAATAAATACTAAATAAGTAATTAATACTCCAAAACCATGTTTGATAATCACATTGGCAATTGAAGCAAATACTGCAATCGGTACTAACTTCATTACGGTATTACAAATTGCAAACATCGCATGCATAATACCATCTAACATAGTACGAATTACATCACGTGATTGTGGTGATATTTTAGTAAGCGCTACACCAAAGAACAATGAAAATATCACGATTTGGATAATGTGACCACCAGAGAATGCATTAAATACGTTATCTGGAATTGTTTCTTGTACGAAATGAGCTAGTGAGATTTGATTAGAATCAAATTTACTTGCAACAGCTCCACCACCAGATGCTAATAGACTTTGTCCAACTGCAGTCATTGATAGACCTGGTTTGAATAAATCAATTACAAACCAACCAATAAATAATGAACAAACTGATGAGATAACAAATAATCCCAACACGCGTCCAAATAATACGCCTAGACCTTTAGCATTATCTCCGATATTAATTACCCCAAGAGTGAGTGAAGCAAAAATTAGTGGAGCAACAATCATCTTAATCAATTTGATAAAGATATCAGATGCCATTGACAAGTACTGCAAGATACTTGTATTCAAATCGGGAGATACATTCATTGAACGGATAGCCCAACCAAATAAAATCCCTAAAATCAAACTAACAATAATTTTACGTGCAGCTTTCATAATGCTATTAATCCTATGAATAAAGTGGATTTATTAATACAAAACACAATCCTTAATTTTACCATCAACTATCCAAAAGATTGAAACATTATTTCATTATTAGTTGATTTTCAGCTATAATTTAATCCTAATTACTTTTTATTTATGGTTTATTTGCACTATGGAACTCGTTCGTCTTAATAAATATCTTAAAGATAACAATATCTGTTCACGCCGCAAGGCAGATGAATTCATCGCCAAAGGCTATATTAAAGTTAATGGAGAAATTACCACTGAGTTGGGCACCAAGATAAATCCTGCGCTGGACAAGGTTGAATTGACAACTGGAGTTGCCGAAGAAAAAGCGCAATTTCGTTATTTATTATTGAATAAACCTAAAGGTTATGTTTGTAGTACGAATAAAGCTGATGGTAAACCTATCTTTGATTTATTGCCACCAATAAAAGGTTTGAGTTATGCTGGACGTTTAGATAAAGAAAGCCATGGTTTAGTAATTTTGTCAAATGATGGACAATTTGTCTATAAAGTATTTGGTGCTGAATTTGCCAAGCAGAAAGAGTACATCGTTCGCGTGAATAAACCAGTTACTCAAGAATACCTACGAAAACAAGCTGATGGCAGCATTATTTTAGATGGTAAACAACTTCGTCGTACCCAAGTTAAACAAATTGGGACTAACGTTTATAAAATCACATTAACCGAAGGTGTTAATCGACAATTACGCCGCATGGCAGAAGAATGCGATTATCGCGTAATCGATTTAAAACGAATACGGATTGATAACATTACTGATCGTGGTCTTGATGTTGGCTGCTGGCGTGAATTAACCCAAGCTGAGATTAAACACATTATGAGCAAATAATATGCAAATTGCACAAGAAATTATTGATGAAGTCAATGACCGCGCCGATGTCGTTGAGGTAATCGGTAAGCATCTAAAGCTCAAACGCTCAGGACAGAATTATTTTGCCTGCTGTCCCTTTCATAATGAAAAATCCGCATCATTTTCAATAAGTCCTGTCAAACA
>RXKA01000141.1 GCA_003962985.1 Pseudomonadota bacterium
TGGAGCGGGATTATCGCCAATTAATAACTCTTCATAAAGCTTTTCACCAGGGCGTAATCCTGTGTATTTTATTTCAATATCACCACTAGGATTATTCTCATCTTTTACGGTAAGACCACTTAGATAAATCATTTTTCTTGCTAAATCAGTAATCTTGACAGGTTCTCCCATATCTAAAACAAAAACCTCTCCACCATGCGCCATGCTTCCTGCTTGAATTACCAAATCTACAGCTTCTGGAATCGTCATAAAATAGCGAATGATATCTGGGTGCGTCACTGTAATTGGACCACCAGCTTTGATCTGCTTTTTAAATAGTGGCACAACCGAACCTGAAGAACCTAAGACGTTACCAAACCTAACCATATTAAAAATAGTAGAGGTTGACCCAGCTGCAAATGCCTGTAAAATTAGCTCAGCAAGGCGCTTTGTTGTTCCCATTACATTGGTCGGACGAACAGCTTTATCGGTTGAAATAAGCACCACATTACTAACCTTTGCCTTTAGAGCTTCCTGAGCAACAACATAGGTGCCAATTGCATTATTTTTAATTCCTGATAATGGACTATGCTCAACCATTGGTACATGTTTATAAGCTGCAGCATGATAAATAGTTTGAATATGATATTTGCGTAAAATACTCGCAATTAGACTAGCATTAGTTACACTTCCTAAAACTACTCTAAGTCGAACATAACTAAATCGTTCTCGCAACTCTTGTTCAATAGTGTATAAAGCAAACTCAGAAGAATCAAAAATCACTAATGTTTCAGGACGTAGATCGGCAATTTGACGACATAGCTCACTACCAATAGATCCACCAGCCCCAGTTACCAACACGCTTTTACCAACGATATTTTTAGCCAATAATTCTTGATTAGCAACAACAGGTAGCCGCCCTAACAAATCTTCAATATCGACATCACTAATATCTGAAAAATGCACTTTACCAGTAATTAGACCATCAAGTTTAGGCAACGTTTTGACATAGATAGAATTTTTCTCTAAATTAGTAATTATTTCGCGTCGTCTAGCTAATGGCGCAGACGGAATTGCCAATAGCACTTGTTCTATTTTGTAATTCTGACTAAAACGAATTAAATCATCAGGAGAATAAACTTTAATGCCTCGAATAGTTTTATTCCATTTATTGCTATCGTCGTCAATAAAAAATAATGGTGAGAATTCATTACCATTGGTAAGATATGTCAACAATTGAACACCTGCCACACCTGCACCATAGATAGCAACTCGTTTAGTTGAGTCGGTAACCATATTCCTTCTAAGCCATGACCTTAAAATGAAACGAGTTCCCCCCACATAAACTAAAGCAAATAGCCAATAAATCCCGATGGAGGAACGTGGAAATGCATAGGCATTCGTAAAAACGATTAGAGAGACTAAAATTAAAATAGAAATGGATACACCGACAAAAACGATATACACGATTTTATCATCGACAAATCTTATTATTGCGCGATACAAACCTAGTTTAATCCAAATTGGAATAGTCCACAAAGGTAAACAAAAAAATAACCAAATATGTTCGTTAAGCCGCGGATCCCATTCTGCACCTAAGCGTAGCCATACCGCAGTAAACAAAGCTAATGGCAATAAAAAACAATCAATTAAAAGTAATGCCATAATCTCTGGATTAAACAGATACATTACCTTATTTCTGAAAAATTTCTTCATTCTTTTCCTTTATATTAACATCGTATAGTAATCAATACACTGAGTACCTAATACTACTGATGATCTAATCAAACACAATCTTACTAGAACACACAAACCTAATCAATGTATACACGCCGTTCATTCCTTGTTAATAATAAATTTATTAATATTATTAACATTGCTAATCTGAGTTGGTGCGGAAATATTGTTACCAACTAGCATCATTTTAGCTATCAATGGACTCTTACCATATGGATAAGCTTGTACTAAAATACCATTTTTGGTACCAACTATTGTACTCGTACTAATTAAAAGCTGCTGAATACTGTGTATTACAAATTGGTTGGCAATAACTAGCCCATTACCTTGTAAATTATTAACCTTACAATTTATTATTTGATAAAACTTACTATCACGCTCTGGACCAAGCACTAATGCACCTTGAATGGTAGATGAATTCCTAAACACTGAATTTTGAATCTTAACATCTATTGCACCAATATAACCTCCACCATCAGCTATTACAGATGTCAGTACAACACCTTGAATATTACCATGAAAATCTAGTGTCCAACTCTTGCTCTCAGAAAAGCTCGTATTCGTTATCTGAATATTACGACATGGTATTGTACCACCATGACTTAAAGAGTGAGTACCACCAGAAAATTTACAACCTATAATGTTAACATTCTGACTTGAATTTATACAACCAGCATAATTACTTGGCAAATTCGTAACCGCAACCTCAATTACGGAGTTCAATATTTTAACTTGATATGATTCTTCTATTTGTAAACTATTAATCATACAATTTGTAATGGTCAGTTGCTTAAGCTCTAACCCCACTAGATTAACCAGCATCACACCATAATTACCACCGCCACCATCAACAGTTAACCCATTTATTCTAAGTTTTCCGCTTTTAACCATAGAAATTTGGGTTTGCTTGCTGGCATAATTATCCCATATTGCATCACAACAAAGATAACTACTATTCTTAGATTTTTTTAGGTTAATAAATTCACCTTTAATATAATAACCACGCGCTGCACACCATAGATCTACAACTGCCCATTTGGGATAATTACTAAAGTCAGGCTGTTTGGCTTGATTATTACCTAAAATCACTAATGCATTAAAACGGTCTAAAATCGCGATAATCAAAAACGTAGTTCCATCTTTATCATTCACTAGACTTTTCCCAGTCATCTCAGATTTAAAAAAAGACTGCTGTGAAGATAAAATACATTGTGCTTTACCTGAGTTAGACAAGGATAAATTCAGCGAGATAAACTCATGATTAACTTGCTCTAGTAAAATTATAGCATCACTTGAAAACGATGATGATTCTAACCATTCTTGACTACCCATACGAATATTTTTACTGAGTACTCCACTAACAGTTTTTTTACCACTAAAACTAATCCCATACGATGGATTACGAGCATAGTCAAATAACAGTGTCGCACCGTTACCTTGCAAAATAACATCCTTTAGTAACTGATATTTTAATGGTCGTGTGATCCGATATATGCCATGAGGGAATAATAGCTCACCACCCTTAGCAGTAACTAAACTTAATGCTTTATCAAGTGCATCACTATCATCATTCAAACCATCACCAATTGCACCAAAATTTCTGATATCTAATGCAGTCGACTGACTAGTACTTTTAGCCCTAGCAGTTTTAAGACCTACTCCCCATAAGCTACTTAATACAACAATATTACGTAAAAAACTACGACGTGATCGATTAAACATTCTTGATATCATCCTGATTATTCACGGCATACAATAAACTTGCGGCATAGATAGCCTGCACCAATGAATAAAATACAAATAAGCGTGGATTATTAAATGGTGTATTACTCATTGAACTGATTAATAAAGTTAAATTAGTTGCAAGCATAAAATAACCCCCAAATATTTTTCTTTGCGCAGATATAATCCCCTGAACCACTGAAATAATCATCATACCACAAAAAACAATTAAATAAATAATGCCATAGCGAAACCAAGCTAAAATATATTCATTTTCTGGGTAGGTTTGTGTGATGTAAAAATATTCTTTATAACCACCAAACCCGAGTATTGGTTGTTGCTGAATCATTGCAAATAAATTGGCCCATTCATGAATCCTCCCCGTCACCGAGTGTGTTTGAGATAGTTTATTTGTATCAAATAACAGATTAAGGTATGGAATATCTACAAAATATTTAATAATTAAAAGAAATACACCACCGATAAAAACCAAACTCATCTTCCCAGTGGTAAAAGCAACGACCAAGAAAACTAATAATAGCGCCACAAACATGGTTCGCGACTGAGTCAGTACAATTACTGCCATCACGCCGATAATCAAGAGTAAATAAATTCGCTCACGGCGGATAAAAAATAAATCCAGAGTTAGACCCGCCATACAGACAAAGAAAACCGCATTATTATTTGGATTACCAATGAACCCTGTCAAACGTGGAACTCGCCCAAACATCATCGCTTTTTCAATTGCTCCAATTTGACCTGCGGTACTATACTTGGCTAATAATATTGCAATCACAGATATGTTTAATAGTTGCAAAAAATTACCGAGCAAATTAATTATTAATGCAATTACTAAAACTTTAATTAATGTCTGATAATTTTCCTCTTCTTGCATAAATAACAAGAAGACCGTATAGCTAACTAATCCCTTAACTATTTTATTGTAAAATTCAAATGAGTTAACCGACAACAAACGATCATTAAGTCCCATTGATGTTAAAAATAATACAAACATAGTAATTAATACCCAACTATAGAAGGTATTAAATAGTATTTTACGAAACAGTAAATACATACAGGCTAAAAGTATAATTATATCTTCTGGTCGTGCGGCAAAAGAACTACTTAACGCAATATTTGGCAAAAATAATACAGATAATAGTAAACCCAAGGCAAAAAATTTAGTCATGACAAATAGTATTACTTAGAATAAGCATCATGAATACGATAGCGTCGATTATAGTTAAATAACAGCCCATCTATCACAATCTTATTTTGCTTCAAGTACTCAAGATCTTTTTGTATCCGATTGCGCGATATTGCTTGCGTGATAACATAATACATGCTAGTACATAAATTAAAATTAATTAAACGCAACGGATTATTGGATAACCGATGATCCAAAACAAAAATATGATCGAAATTAGTATAATTTTTATTTATTATCTGATTAATATGCTGATTAAATACATCGAGCCTTAACCTAGGACTAATCAAATAAATGGTTACACCAGCATACGGATGGTACTGTTCACCTATCTGATTACCTTCATTATCATACAAATTTTCTGTTGGAATAAAATGTGGTTTATTTAAGTCTAAAGAATGAATAATTAATACATCCTTTCCAACTACGAATAACTCTTTAGCTAGATTATGTGCTATTAAAGATGCACGTGCTTTAATATAAAAAGATATGATACCAATAACTTTATGCTTCTCTGCCGATAACAGCATTTCTGTAACAATTCTCTTAGTTTGAATATGTGATGAAGAATAGCGGAATAAATTTGAATACCCTTGATAATCCTCACAGGTTTTCAACTTTATGGCACGCTTACTATATTTAGCAGGAAATTTGCGGTAACAAAATATAGCACGAACAGTTATACCACATACACTCTCTAAATCAAAAGGATTATTAATTGGGCGAATTACCCACATAATTAAAATAACAAAAATCCCCAGCACAAATCCCAGTATACCACCAATGATAGTAAATAATTTAACATCAGAGCTAGCAGGTAATGCACAATTTGATGATGCATAAGATAAAACTCTAATTCCACTGATTTGTCCAGACATTAAAATCTGTAGCTCTTGATTACGTTTTAGCAATACATCTTTTAACTCCTGTTGTATCTTAAGATTATTTTCTAATTCACCAGATTTATCATTAATAATAGGTAATGAATCCATTTGTTTTAATAATTCTCGTTTATTATACTGCAATTGATTAGCCTGCTGTCGTAAAGATATCATCAATGGATGTTTTGCACCATAGACATTCTCTAATGATTTTATCGTCGCAGCATTCTGTGAAATTTGCCGATTAATATCATCTAAAGAAGTAGCTAACAATTTTGACTGTGTCTCCATATTAATCAGCTTATTTTCTTGTCGATATTGACTCAGTTTTCTCCGTGCTGAGACATACTCTCCTTCAATTTGGCTGAGATTAGCATCAAGAAAAGCACGCATGGCAATTAGTGGCGTCTTTTTATCCATTAAAGATCGTGTAATTAGTATTTCCATAATACCATTAATTATTTTTGCTTGAGTACTCGGTTGTTCGCCTGATAAAGTAATATTAATAATACCTGAATGATCGGTTGTAGACTGCACTTTATTCACCTCATTCAAAATCAGCGAACTACTCAATGACTTATATACTCGTTCTTGACTATGCCGTACCAGAGTAAATTTAGTATGAACTCGTGCATTAATTTTATCGATTAATAATAGAATACTTCCATCACCATTCAGACATATTTGTCCAACCTGACAAGAAGCAATATGTTTTTCATTATAGAACAGCAAATATGAATTATTAGCATTTACCAGTATAGTGAAAGGCTTCTCTAATAATGCATCAGGTACAGAAAAATTACTAACACTAACATATTCTCCACCCCAAGCATAATTATTTAGATGAAATAAGTCTATGTTCGTAAATTTATCATTTAACTCATCTGGAATTGTTGGCTGAAAATTATAATAAATATGACGACCTACCAAGGGAAAAAGGACTGGTTTTACCTCAATATATAATTTTAGATTATCAATAACATCATTTAGAATATAAGGAGATGTCGCTAAAACCATTATAATTGACGACAATGGTGTAGAGTCTGGCGAGATGCGTCCATTTTTATCAAAAATTTTATCTGGCTGCGAATCATCTTGGTAACTAAATTGTTTATTATCTACCTGTAATAATCCATTAATAGCGTATTTTGGTGTTGATGTCAATTTATAGGACATCGCGCCAATAGCACCAACAATACTAAATAAAAGTAATAATAACCAATTATTCTTTAGTAATCTCAGTATATTTTCACCCTGAAACTTAGCCGTGTGTAGATTAGATGTATTCATAAGCATTAATTCAAAACAGCACCAAACGAGTTAGGAAGAGATGTTTTTGTATACCACAATGCTTCTGCAGTTGGTAATAATTGAGACATTACACGATTAAATTGAGATAATCCCGATGTAGAAACATATACAATATCATTATTTTGTAAATAAAATGATTGAGCAAACAGCATCGCAGTAACTGAACCACCGTCCAACCAGAATGCATTTACACTATCTGTTTGTTTATTTCTGCGTAACACATAGATTTGATTTACATTGGCTGTTACTGAATTCACCCAACCAGATAGCTGTAGGGCTGCTGTTAGATTTAATGGGACATCTGTAATTGGTAACATCTGATTTTGTTGTACTTCACCAACTACATATATAGCCTTACTACGATAAACAACTACAGAAAGCTTTACCTCAGGTTTAATAATATAACCTTTTAATGACTTTTCAATCTTTCTGCGTGCTGATTCAACAGTTAATCCACTGATATGAACATCTCCAGCATATAAAATATGAATATTGCCAGCTGAATTAACACTAAATTTATCAACTGTATCAGTATTAAGCTTTTTCAGTCCATAACTATCAATAATAATCTCTGAACCAGTTGAATGCGCTGATGCAGCAAAATTATTAAGGTTTGAGTGTTCAGTTACAAATTCTGGATGCCCCCAAACTGCAACACTGACAACGTCACGACTTTCAATAATATAGTCTGTTGGCATCGTACCATATACTTGTGGATAATTAACAAGATGCTGATCTATCGGATAAAGATCTACCTTAATGTTATTAATATCCGAGCTCCGTAATAGTGGCTGATCCTTAAACTGTAAATTCATACTAGGTGTAAAGAAACACCCCGATAAACACAAACCACATAACATAATATAACAATAAACTATAATTCTATTCATAAATTAATATTTCTACTCGATTCAAATTATTCATAAAATTCATCACTCTTACCCAATTAAATTAGAATCTAATCAGATTAGTTGATGAAAATACAGATATTAAATATAATAATTGATATGATAATACAATGAGGGATCTAGTCAAATTCAGTCTTATACTACTAACATTAGAGATAATTTTATAATTTTTACAACAACAGCAATCGACTAGAGGCAAACTTATCAAGTACAGACTTCATATGTATCACTCTTGAAACTAGGTCTTGTAACACTTAGTTAATTCTGTATTATCATCGGAGACCATGTATGCCCCTTATCTGTGGAACTTAGTATAGCATTACCTCCAGTCGCATAACAGGTAGCATTGGTACGTTCCTCTGTGCAATCAACACTCAATAAATGTTCTGCAACACCCGAACTCTCTACTTGCCATGAAATACCATTATTTGCAGATGAAATAATTAATCCACCCGTCCCAACGAGTATAATTTTCTCTAATTTACCATCCCAAATAGTTGTAATGCTCTTAAAGTGTTTAGTTGCTAGTAGTGGATTATCGAAGTTGACTTTTTTCCATGTCAAACCATGATCGCTAGATTTTAATAGCGTGGCATAATCACCAGCAATATAAAAATCATCATTTATATATCGAACTTGATACAAATTACTATTAACGCCTGTAACTAACAATCTATTCCAGTGAGCACCACGATCAGCAGAACGCCAAATAACTCCAGAGTTGCCAACTGCCAATAGCGTATTGTTACCATCGCTAGTAATTGAATATAGGCTATAGCCGCCTAAATTAATATTTCGCCAATCTCTTTCTTGTCTGCTATCATTCTTATCATTCTCATGATCTTCATTATCTTGAATAAAAATATTACCATTATATCCTGCAATCAATAAAGTATCATCTAAACTTCCAAAACCATAAAGTGCTATATTTTTACCAACATTGTCTTGCTTAATGGTCTTAAAGTTATTTTGACTTGAATAAATATTACCTTTTTTATCTGATAAATAAACCATGTCATCAACAGCATATACAGATAATAAATCTTCTGGGATTTCATCGTTTTTAACAATTTTGAACACCTTCTTATTTAGGCGGTATAAATCCCCAAAATCTGAAATTATCGATACTTTAGACGATGTTGCTGTTACATAATGAAGACCTAAATTACTATTCGTCGCATTAAATACTCTATCCGTCATTAACATACTAGTCGTACCACTAGAATCTTTCGTTTTGGTTGGTACTGAATTAACAGAGGTCTGATAACCTGAATTACATGCAGACAAAAGCACAGCTACAAGCGAACAATGAATAAACCTATTGAAATAACACATTAATACACCCCATTGAATAAAATACGCTGAGAGTAATCTAACATTAATGTCAGATAAAGAAGCGTTCATGATACCCCTATGTCAGCGATAATACTTCACATTATAATTCCCGCCCAAAATTATCTCTAATTATAGACTCTTATCACTGATACACTAAATAATGGTTTTTTGTAACCATGTACCAACCAACTTAGTAATATTGCGCTGGTTAACTAAAGATAATTGAAAAAGTCTATATCGTCAGATAGTATCACAAGAGTAGTTATATCGAATATAATCTAGAGGAGAGGCTGTATTAATATCAATATTTGATGAGGAATTACACTAATTTCAAGATGTTACAACGTATAAATTCTTACTACAAGCGAGTGAATATCACTGTCATTATATATTAGCAGAATAAATAATTTAGCTTTTAAATATTCAATACTACTCTTCACCAATTTTTGCCTTACTGATCAAACGATAATATCTTGTATTAAGCACAAAAAGCAACTAGAGTTCGGGATTATACAAATAATAAATCAAACTTACAATAGATTAAACCACATAACAGTTATGCAAAAATGCATAACTGTAAGTTCAATATTGAATAAATCAAATTCAGTTATCTGATGTCAAATCACTACAAACATTACGCGTAGGTTTGAATTAGAGCAATATTAGTATGGCTGTTAAAGTAGGTGGATATATCTGATGAGATATAAATTTACTAGAATTTATTTGTCAAGTTAACCCATATTTGATACATAAGAAATCAAGGAGATATGCATGACTTAAATACTAGATATCTCAAAGTATTCAATTTACATAGATAATAAAATCCAGTAAATATTATAGTTAATACAATTCAAAATTACCTATTTTTAATACCTGAGTCCTCACTTTTTTATTTTTGCTAAAAGTGAGAATAATAGATCTTTAACAAATAAGTAATTAAAAAATAAAAAAGCATAAGTCCTAATAAAATTATTG